>CAYNXA010000057.1:0-9250 GCA_964401015.1 uncultured Oscillospiraceae bacterium | reverse complement strand
AGCCAGCGCTCATCCTTGAAGAGGATTGCATCACCCTTTCTGCTGCCGTAAAGAAGAGTCATTTCAAAATCTTCATCGCCATCAGCGATTGCGTTAGCCATTGAAACGAATGGAGTGATACCGCTGCCGCCTGCAAGACAAATAACCTTCTTTGCATCACGGATCGGCTGATATTCAAAGTTACCTGCAGGAGCGGAAACCTCAACCTTTGTGCCGACTTCCCAATTATCGAAGATATATCTTGACATCAGACCGCCGTCAACAAGCTTGATTGTGAGAACATATTTGCCCTCAAGAGAATCCTTGGGTGAAGATGAAATTGAATATGCTCTTGTAACAGGCATACCTTCGATTGTTTCAAAAACGGTGAGGTATTTACCTGCGCCGAAATAAGCGAGGGCTTTTGTGCCTCTTTCCTCATCGGGAACGAGAGTGAAGCTCTTACAATCCTCAGCTCTTACCTTAACATCGGCAACCTTTAAATACTGCCTTTTGGGATGAAGAGCCTTTGCAAGCTCTGCGGCTGTATCGCTGACATTCGGGAGAACAGCAGGAGCATTTTTAATTCTTGCTTCTCTTTCGGGTATAACGGAAATAAATTTGGTAGCCTTAAGCGGTTTAAGAATTCCCATTATTATTTGCCCCCTTTCTTGAGTTCTTTTATGGTGATATTTGCGGCGTTTTCGCCTGTATAATAAGCTGAGTAATAACCGTCGCCACGCTCCTGAGAAGCGCCGCAGAACATGAAGTTTTCGAACGGACGGTCCTTAACTGACTGGATTGTACGGGGAAGCATACTATCCCACTTTTCGAGCAGGTAACCGTAAGGTGTGCCCTGAGGGGAGTTGAGGTATCTTGAGAATGTCGGGGGCAATGCAATCTCGATTTCCTCGATGTAAGGAGTGATCGAAATGTTGAGAGCCTTTTCGCAGGTCTTGATCATATCCTCAGCAATCTTTGTCTTGAACTTCTTGTAATCCTTGGGCTCGATACCCTCCATAACGTCGCCGATTGTCATACCTGTGAGGAAGAGCTGGCAAGTGCCCTCTGGTGAAGAATCGGGGATAATCTCGTTAAGGCAGTTGATGATGCAATAATCGCTGAAATACTTATCAACAAGAGCAAACTGCTCATCCGAATCGGAAACAGGAGCAATGAAGGTTGAGTAATCCTTAATGCCGAGTTCTTCCTTGCTCTTGTTCATACCAAGGTAAACTGTGGTAAGAGTTGTTGAAATTGTTCTTGCGTTTGCAAGCTTAAGCTGTCTTTCGGGGATATCCTTTTCGTCGAACAAATCTGTCCAAACCTTGTTGGGGAATGAGTTACAGATGAATCTCTTTGCATAAACCTCTTTTTCGCCGTTGATAACAACGCCTGCAGGCTTACCGTCTTTCATAATAACCTTGGTGACCTCTGAATTGTACCAGATGTCGCCGCCGTTGTCACGGATAACCTTATCAAGGGCAAGGCTCATCTCATGGCTTCTGAGGTGAGGAACTGATGTACCTGTTCTAACATAGCTGTAAAGCATTGCCATATAGTACAGGAAATCGAGCTTATCGCCGGGAACACCAAGATAGCACCAATATGTATTGAAGATGTCCTGAGCCTTTTTGGGCATACCGAGAGTATCAAGAACATCGTTCATATTGTATGCGCCCATACGGAGAATGTCGGGGAAATCCTTAAGCATCGGAGGAAGCTTTGCAGGATTATCGAGGTTGTTGAGAATGTCGAACATTGCTGTTGACAAATCAAATGCCTTTTTACAGCTATCGTATGAACCGGGTACAAGCTCATCGAGCTTTCTTGAGAATTCCTCGAAGCCAACGGGCATACGGGCATCGATTGATACCTCAATACCATCCTCGTTAACGAAGGTGTCTGTGTCGCCCTCTTTTGCGGGAACAACAAGACGGAAAGTCGATTTGTGGTTCAGGAAATCACAATCGGCATTCATTCTCTTGAACATACCGGGAGCACAGTCATCGCCATTGGGCTTACTCGGACCTGCAAGCTCATGGAGAGACGGCTCAAACTCGAACCTGCCTCTGACAAAGGAGGTTGCGGAACCGCCGGGGATATTGTGTCTTTCAAGCAGAAGAGTTGAAAGACCTTCTTTAGCACAGGTTGCAGCGGCAGCAAGACCGCCGTTACCGGCGCCAATTACAATAACATCGTAATTTTTCATTGATTTGGCCTCCAGTTATTTTTATACGCAAGAATTATAACACAATACTACAAAATAATCAAGCGTTATATAAAAAGTATTATAGCATAAGAGAAAATAGTTATATATTACCGAGTAACTGAACATTTACGATTTTTTCACTAAAACTGTATATAAAAACGAAAACAAGCAACAAAAAACCGCCAAAACCGTTGATAAATCAACAATTTTAGCGGAAGCTTTGGTGAACCGTCAGCGCTTAAAAACGAACATCGTACCGTTTTAGATTTGTTAGGGATTAAATTGTATAAAGTGGTGATTCTGTAATATCCGTCAGGGTCATCGTACACCGTTACAGAATTTACAAGCAAATCAATAACACGCCTACAAAATTCCTCATCGTTAATGTCACCGTTGCGGAATTGGTCAAGCCACCAAACAATATGGTCTTTTTCTAAAATTATATAATCTGCTTCTTCTTCTTTAAGCCGCTTTTCTTTGGCGGCTTTTTCTTTTTCTAACTCTTCTAAGCGGGAGATAACCGCATCCGAAGCAAGCCCCTTTTCTATAACCTTTATAAGATTAGAGATAGAGTTTTCAACTTCCTTTATTTCTTCTCTCAATACGGGAATGATTGTGTTCTTTTCAAAATCTCGTTTAGATTCGTTAGCGGCAGTTTCAGCCAAAAAGTCTATATTTTCGGGTGTCAAGAGATTTAAGGCGTTTTCGACAACAATTTTTTCGATAAAATCTTTTTTCAAGGGCTTTTTATCACAAGACCGTTCACGCTTTCTTTTGCCGCAAGAATAGTAATGATAGACATTGCCGTTTGCGCTTTTTCCGCTCTCACCAACCATCGCTGTGCCACAATGACCGCAAAACAATTTTTGTGATAACAAATAGTTTGTTTTTGCTTTTCCTCTTGCTGGAGCTTCAGCGTTATCTTTGAGCCTTTGTGCTACACGGTCAAACAATTCTTTAGTAATAATAGCTGGTACGCCTCCCTCAATTCTAATATCTTTATATTTGTAAACGCCTATATACTTTTCATTCTTAAACATAGAACGAAAACTGTTTTTATTAAATTCGGAGTTTTTCATGGTTCGGTAACCCTTAGAATTAAAAACATTACATATTTCTGTAATGGTCATTCCGTTTGCGTATGATTCAAAGGCTTCTCTTACAATAGCTGCCTTGTCCTCAGCTATCACAAGTTTTTTGTCTTTCACTTTGTAACCAAGAGGAATATGTCCACCGACACTATTACATTTCAGAGCCGTTTCGGTCATTCCTCTCGTCACTTTTTGCGATAGCTCTTTTGAGTAAAACTCTGCCATTCCCTCTAAAACCGCCTCAAGAATTACGCCCTCGGGATTATCCGATATATTCTCTGTGGCAGAGATTACACGAACGCCGTTCTTTTTCAATTTGGCTTTGTATGTTGCTGAATCGTAGCGATTTCGAGCGAATCTGTCGAGTTTATAAACAACAACAGCTTCAAACAAATTCTTTTCGCTGTCCTTTATCATTTTTTGAAATTGAGTACGCTTATCGGCATCCTTAAACGCCGAAGTGGCTCGATCGATGTATCTGTTTACTATTTCGTACCCTTGTTGTTCACAAAACGCCCTGCAAATTCGCTCTTGACCTTCGATTGATTGTTCAGTTTGTTTGTCACTGCTGTATCTCATATACAAAACAACATTCATCGTTTTACCCTTTCAAATCAAAAGCATAACTCTTTCGCTCTATCTTTTCGGAAGAACATTAAGAAACAAATATTCTCACAAAACGCTTGTAAAGCCAACAGCTCTGCCGATAATGCTAACTCTGTTCATATCTTCTTTAGTAAAAACTTTCGGTGGATATGCGGGGTTTTCTGCCTGAAGTATCACCGAATCGTTTGTGATATATACACGCTTGAGTAGCTTTTCAGCTCCGTCAACAAGAATAGCCGCAATTTGTCCGTTTTCGACAATAGACTGCTTGCGTATGTACACCAAATCGCCGTTGTTAATGCGAGCGCCAATCATACTATCACCCTCACATTTTAAGGTAAAATCGCAAGTGATATGTTCAGGAACATCATCATAGCCGTCAAAATTTTCTTCACTGTCTATAGGCTCTCCGCAGGAAATAACTCCGAGACGGGGAATTTTTTTGGTTTTAGGCAGACGGTCAAAGCCGGTAGGTACTCCGTCATCGGTCAAGTAAGCAACAGAAATGTTGAAATATTCTGCAATCTTGATAAGGGTAGTTTCTCTTGGCTGGCTACCATTCTTTTTCCAAAATGAATAAGTCGAGTTGGACAGCCCTAACTTCTCGCATACTGCACTGGGTGTTTCGCCTTTTTCGTTACAAAGTCTTGCGAAAATTTCGTGAAATTTCATACTTTAGCCTCACTTAGAACACTAAGAATAAAAGTAAAATATTTTAGTAATCTTAGCTTTTTTTGTTGACAAACTAAGATTACTAAGGTATAATGCTTGTTGTAAACAACAAAAGATAACAAGCTGCTTTCGACAGGTGATTTCTTAACCGCAATTCTCTAACGGTTTATCTGCTGTAGCAAAACCGTTATATCTTATTTCTAATGTTTATAACTGAAGCAATCATTTCCAAGCGACTTTCTTCTGTGACCTCTCTAAACAGCTTGATGAGAGCCTGTTCCTGTGCTGACAAATCACTCGTATCTAATGTAGCGGTATCGGGTTTTCTTTCTTTCTCTTCCCCTTTTAAGTAAGCAACAGAAACTCCAAAGAACTCCGATAACTTAATTAAGACAGTTGCTCTTGGGATAGAATTTTCAGTCCATTTACTGTATGCACTATTCGATAAACCTATCAGACTGCATACGGCATTTGGCGACATTCCTTTTTCTGCGCACAGTTTGTTAAACCTCTCTTTGAACGCGCGGTTCTCAACGATCGCAGTCAAATCTCGTTCCGCAAGGTCATCGTTTGTGCAATTCCTAAAGCTTCTTCTTTCCCAATCAATCATAGCAAGATTGAACGCATCCGTTTCCGAGGAAGTTTTTATGCTCTTGCATACTGTAGCAAAATCGCACTTAGCGTATTTAACACACATATTATCTTTGGAGATAACAACAATATCGTATTCATCCTCCGAATAATCATATCCATTGTCTTCGAGCCACTCAATTACAAGTCTTACGATTTTACCTGTGTATTCCTCATCGCTTTCCTCACCTGTAAGATACTCAACGGAAACATTGAAATAGTTGGCTAATAAACTGAGGTTCTTTTTACTAACACTCGGAAAATTGCTCTTGAAATTTTTTCCGACACCACTTTCGATAAAAGCGGTTGTCATAGTTATACCCCTATCGGAGCATAGCGATTTGATACGCATAATTAAGAGGTCTGTGTCCATAAATCATTCTCCCTCGCTCCTAAACACGGATTTGTTTTTTGAGAAAATCCTAAATTTGCCTTGACAATTCCTGAATAAGGATTATAATAGGAATGTAAACAACTTGTTTTGACAAAATGCCTTGACAGCTTACATTCAAGCTGTCATTCCCCAATGGTCTATGTCTTGTAGCAAATTCATTATACCATTGGAGAGTGAATTTGTCAACTTTTGTTGTTTGCGAAAAATAACAATGAAAGGAGATGCCCCATTGAAAGAAGAAAGAGAGAAAATCCGTCTAATGCTTTATCGCAACACTCTTACACACACTTGGCTTATAAATCGTCTTGAAGAAAAAGGCGTTAAGACCGAAAAAACGGAAATGAGTTCTGTTCTCCGTGGAGTTCGCAAGGGTGCGAAAGCAAAAACGATTATCACAACTTCCCTTAAAATCCTCGAAAATTATGAGAAAAAAATGTTAGTTCCTACTGATTAAGCGTGCAATTCGTGATTTTTCGGCTATATACAGGAGGTGTAGGATGACCGATGAATGAATTACAGCTTGACGGAACAACAAAGCATTTGCTATGTAAGCTTCTTGTTGAAAAAGTGTCGCAATATTTGCAAGACGAAGAACACCGCAAAGAATTTGAAAAGTGGTACTTCCAAAAGTACGGCAAAAAATACAAATGGAAAACATTAAGCACACAAGCCTAATGCGAAATCAAAGGAGTTAACAAAATGATTGTATCTATTATTGAGCTTTTTCTTGTTGCCATGTTGCTTATCGGCATATTAAACGAGGAGAAGCTGATTGCGTGGGAGAGAAAACAAGAAAAAACAATAAAGTCATACCTTTATGCAGCGGGAATTTGGCTTTACAACTTTGCTGACAGTGCCGCTGATAAAATGGCTTATGCGATTGCGAAGCTTATTGTTATGTGCAAAAAAACGAGGTACAACCGATGAAATGTATTGCGAACAGAACAAGCGATTTTATACGGCAAGAAGTAAACGCAAAGCTCAAAATTTCTACTCGTCTTTTTATCGCTTGCACGGCTCAGGTACTTTTGGACAAGCACGGATTCACTCCCGAACAAGCACTTGAAACCGTTAAAGAAATCGAGAATTTGTGCGACAGCATAAATCGAGGGTATATCACCTTTGATGACATTCTAAAAGCGCTTCTTGACGATTATGATGTTGAAATTAGGGTGAAATAATATGATGAGCTTACCCGTTGTGCGACATTCCAGAACTCTACCGTTGACAGAGAATGACAGCATATTCGCCTATGGCAACAAGTATTACACTTTCAACATAAATCACCCGATTATTAACAAGTATTATAAGATGTACTGCCGTGAAATTGGCGAAACGCTTTATCCGCTTTCCGACATTCAGCGAATGAGGTTTGAAAAGCGAATACTTACAGGAAAGTACCCTGAAATTATCGATTTTTGGAGGTGATGGCAATGTATGTTTGCCCGAACTGCGGCAGAACTATAGAAACACTGCCGAAAATAAAAGAAATTCACGATGAGCTTGACGGCAATCCGTGGGAATGGGTATCTGATTGTTGCTGTAAATGTGGCGGCTATTTTGAAGAAGCTTATCAATGCCAAGTTTGCGACGATTATTATTGCGAAGATGAAATAAATGACGGTGTGTGCTTTGCTTGCCTTGAACGCAATTTGAAACCTGATTCAATTCTTAATTTCATCGACAAAGAGCCAACTTTCCCCGAACGAGTTAACATTAAATCTATTTTCTTGTCGGTTTTTACCGATAGCGAAATCAATCAAATACTTTTGAACGAACTTAAAAAATCTATTGTTGATTTGCGGATGTTGCCAAACTCGCTTGAAAATGCCATTAAAACCGTTTTTATTGACGAGTGGGCTAATTTTCTCAAAACAAATCTAAAAAAGCAGGAGAGTGCCAAAAAATGACCGAAAAAGAGTATAGACAGCACCTATCCGTGAGCCGTTCCGAGCTTTTTGCGCTTTCTAAATCCCCCGAAAAATTTAAGTACCGTCAAGAGAACCCTGAGCCGCCAACACCGGCGCTGATTTTCGGTCAACTATTTCACGCTATGGCATTGCAACCCGATGCGCTGAATGAAGAATTTGCCGTTGCACCCAATGTTGACCGCCGAACTAAGGCAGGCAAAGAAGCTTTCGCCGAATTTGAGCAAGTGGCACAGGACAAAATCGTCGTAACAACAGATATGTTTACGCAAGCAACCGCAATGCGTGAAGCTTTGCAAAAAAATGAGTTCGTGAAAAAGCTTCTTCAAGGTAATAAGGAAGTACCGTTTTTTTGGAACGATGATTTGACGGGAGAGCCTTGTAAATGCCGTGTAGATTGCCTAACCGATTTAGGGGAAGAATTAGTGATTATTGACCTCAAAACGGCTGACGATGCAGAAACTGATACCTTCACAAAATCTGCTGTTAAATACGGATATGATTTTCAATCAGCAATGTACACAGAGGGAGTAAAAGCAAATCACCCGACAAGAAAAATAATTTTTGTGTTCATTGTTATCGAAAAGAAACCGCCTTACGCTATCAACATTTTGCAAGCCGACAAGCTTTTTGTCCAGCGTGGTTACGATTTGTTTCGTGAATATATAGGGATATATCACGAATGTAAACGAACCAATAATTGGTATGGTTATCTCGGCGCACTTAACGAAATTAACAATTTGGCTTTGCCTGCTTATTTAGCAAGAGAAGTAGAATAATCCGCTATCACGGTAAAGCTTGGCAAAACTACATTAAGAACTGAGGAGGATTTACAAATGGAAAACAATGAAATCATCAAGCAAGAGCAATCGCCCAATATGCCGATGAATAACGGTGTGGTTGCTAATCTGGATAACATCAACCAAGGTACAGTTGCGATTGAAGCAAGCAGAGCGATAGCCGAAGCGCAAGGCAAGCTTGTGATTGCCAAACGCTTCCCTCGTGATGAGGTGTTAGCTTATGCCAAGGCAATAGAAACTTGCCAACGCTCGACAATGGCTGAAAAGGCGTTTTATTCGTTCCCTCGTGCAGGTCAGACAGTAGAAGGTCCGACAATTCGATTTGCGGAAGAATTAGCAAGGTGCTGGGGCAACATCGATTACGGCATAAAAGAACTATCGCAAAGTGACGGAAAAAGTGAAATGCAAGCTTATGCGTGGGATTTAGAAACAAACGCACAGAGTGTGCAGAACTTCACCAGCCCTCACGCAAGAGAACAAGGAAAAAAAATGGTTACATTAACCACTCAAAGGGATATTTACGAAAACAACGCAAATATGGCTACTCGCAGATTGCGCTCAAGAATCTTAGCAATTTTGCCTAGTTGGTTTGTTGAAGATTGCGTTGCTGAATGTAAAAAAACGCTTGCCGGTAAAAATGACACGCCGCTTGTTGACAGGGTTAAGAAAATGGTTGTGCAGTTTGCAAAAATAGGCGTAACACAAGAACAGATTGAGCGCCGTTTGAAGCGTAAGGCCGACACAATGAACGCAGATGATTTTGTCGAGTATATCGGCATTTATAATGCGATTAAACAAGGCGAAAGCAAAATTGCCGATTGGTTTAATGCGGAAGAAAAAGCAAGCGGCCTTACACAAAAGCTGAAAGAGAGTTAAAAAATGATAATATGCGATTCAAGAGAAAAGAAAAATCAACATATTCTGCGCTATTTTAAAGC
>CAYNXA010000056.1:0-9510 GCA_964401015.1 uncultured Oscillospiraceae bacterium | reverse complement strand
CCCGAAACCTTGCTCGGCGATACCGCCGTTGCCGTTCACCCCGATGACGAACGCTATCGCGACCTTGTCGGAAAAATGCTGATCCTGCCGCTTGTGGGACGTGAAATTCCGATCATTGCCGACGAATACGTCGAAAAGGATTTCGGAACCGGTTGTGTAAAGATCACGCCCGCCCATGACCCGAACGACTTTTTGGTCGGTCAGCGCCATAATCTCGAACAGATCTTGGTGCTCAACAATGACGCCACCATCAACGCAAACGGCGGCAAATATGAGGGCATGGACCGTTACGAAGCACGCAAAGCGATCGTTGCCGACCTCGAAAAAGAAGGCTATCTTGTTCGTATCGAAGAATACAGTCATAACGTCGGCGAATGTTACCGCTGTCATACGACCGTCGAACCGATGACGAGCAATCAATGGTTCGTGAAAATGGAACCGCTTGCAAAACCCGCTCTTGAAGTGGTTTACGACGGACGCGTTAAGTTTGTACCCGAACGCTTTACCAAAACATACACCAACTGGATGGAAAACGTACACGATTGGTGCATTTCCCGTCAGCTTTGGTGGGGTCATCGAATTCCTGCGTTCTATTGCGATGCTTGCGGGAACATGGAAGTGTCGAAAGAAATTTTGACCGAATGTCCCAAATGCGGCGGCAAGCTGCGTCAGGAAGAGGACGTTCTCGATACGTGGTTCTCTTCGGCACTTTGGCCTTTCTCGACACTCGGCTGGCCCGACAAAAACGAAGATCTCGATTACTATTATCCGACAAACACGTTGGTTACCGGCTACGATATCATCTTCTTCTGGGTTGCCCGCATGATCTTTTCGGGTCTGGAAAACATGAAGAAAGAACCGTTTTCGTACGTGTTTATCCACGGTCTTGTTCGCGATGAACAAGGACGCAAAATGTCGAAATCACTCGGAAACGGTATCGACCCGCTCGAAGTTATCGACAAATACGGTGCCGACGCTTTGCGTTTTACGTTGGTTACCGGCAATGCGCCCGGCAACGATATGCGTTATTCCGATAAAAAAATGGAAGCGTCGCGCAACTTTGCCAATAAGATTTGGAATGCGGCACGCTTCGTTATGCTGAATCTTGACGACGATACAAAGCCGATTCTTCCCGAAAAGCTTGAGATCGAAGATAAATGGATCCTTTCGCATCTCAACCGCACCGTCAAAGAAATGACGGCGAATCTCGATAAATTCGAATTGGGCGTTGCTTGCGCGAAACTGTACGATTTCATTTGGGATCATTTCTGTGATTGGTATATCGAACTTGTCAAGCCGCGTCTGTTCGACAAAGACAGCGATTCGGGCAAGCGCGCACAGCAGGTGATCACCTACGCGCTTTCCGAAACCTTGAAACTGTTGCATCCGTTTATGCCGTACATTTCGGAAGAGATCTGGCAGAACCTTGCCGTATCCGATCGCCCGTTGATCGTTGCCGATTGGCCCGAATACAACGAAGCTTTGTGCTTTGACAGCGAGCGCGAAGCGTTGGATCGCGTGATTACGGCAATCGGTGCCGTCCGTGCGCTGCGCGCCGAAATGAATGTGCCGCCGTCCAAAAAAGCAAAGCTCATTGTCGTTTCAAATCATACCGACAGCTTTAATCCGTCGACGTCGGTATTCTTCGAAAAGCTTGCTTCGGCGTCCGATGTGGTGTATGCCGACGGTTGCGACGACGATACCGCCGTTTCGATCGTGACCGACAGCGCGACGCTGTTTATCCCCATGGCGGATATCATCGACTTCGAAAAAGAAAAAGCACGTCTCGAAAAAGAGAAAAAGACGGCTCTTTCGGAAATCGAACGCGTCAACAAGAAACTCGGAAATGCCGAATTCGTTGCCAAAGCACCTCAAGCGGTGATTGACGGCGAACGCGCAAAACTCGAAAAATACACGGCAATGCTCGAAAATATCGAAGAGATGATTGCCAAGGTGAGCCGCTGATGAGAACAGAGTGTTTGACACTCGGAGCATTCGCGACCGATTGTTACGTCGTTATCGATGAAGAAAGTCGAAAATGCGCCGTCATCGACCCCGCCGATGATTTTGCGGCTATTCGTCGCTTTTTGGAAAGGAAAGACCTTACGTGCGAAGCGATTTTGCTGACCCACGTACATTGCGACCATATTGCGGCACTGCGAGAGCTTGCCGAGTTTTCGGGCGCGGCGGTGTATGTCGGCGATGCCGATAAAGCGGCACTTGCGTCGCCTGCCCAAAATCTTTCGACCGTCCTGTTCGGAGCGCCGATCGTTTACGACGGTGCGGCGGTGCCGGTATTTGACGGAAGCTGTATCAAGATTGGTGCCCTTACCTTTCTTGTCATGGAAACGCCCGGACATACCAAAGGCTCGGTGTGCTATCTTGCCGAAGATACGGTGTTTTGCGGCGATACGGTGTTTTGCGGCAGTATCGGCAGAACTGATTTCCCCGGAGGCAGTTATTCGGAAATTTTGCAGTCGCTTTCATATGTTTTGTCGTTAGATGAAGAATACGTTCTTTGTCCGGGCCATGGACCGTCGACAACGGTTGCGGCGGAAAAACGTTCGAATCCCTATTATCGCGAAATTGTGGATTCCGCCGCGGGCTTTGATACCGATACGCTATGAGCGAAAAACAGAATCAAATTCAAAATCAAGACCGAAAACGAATGCTTTTCCGAAACGACTGTATTCTTGCGACGGCGGTATGCGTGACGGCACTGGTGCTGTGGGCGGTAGTGTTTCCGCTTTTTACGCATACAAACGACGCGTGGGCGATTTCGGTGTCGATCGACGGCGAAACGGTGGCGAATCTGTCGCCGAACGCCGACGGCTTGTATGAATATCTCGACGGCGCGTTTGTACTGGAAATCAAAAACGAAAAGGCGTATGTGGCGCAAAGCAATTGCCCCGACGGCGAATGTGAACGTATGCACGTCGATTTTAGCGGCGGTCGCATCGTATGCTTGCCCAACCGAATCGTGATAACGGCGAAGCCCGTACAAAAAGAACAAAACGTCGACTTTCGCTTGGGGTGACGGTTCGCGCGTCAAACCGAAAAGTCGGACGGTTTATAAAAAAGATCCTGTGGAAAACGGAGGGAACGGTGTGAAGAGTCGAAAGCTGACCGAAACGGCACTGCTCCTTGCCGTTTCCTTTGTTTTGTCGTGGCTCGAATCGTTTATCCCGATTCGGGCACTCTTTCCGATTCCCGGACTGAAGCTCGGATTTGCCAACATTGCCGTGACGGCGGCGTTGCTTTTTGTCGGAAAGAAAAACGCTTTTGCAATCGTGTTGTTGCGTCCGCTGTTGTCGCTGCTTCTGTTCGGGAATGTCACATCCGCGACCTTGTCGCTGTGTTGCGGTACGCTTGCCTTGTGCGCAATAATCCTCGCATTGCCGTTCTATCGCCGCGTTTTTTCGCTCGGCGGTCTGTCGGTGATCTCGGCAGTGTTTCACGGCATCGGGCAATGCGCGGCGGCGTGCTTTTTTACCGAGAGTATGGCTGTATTTTGGTATTTGCCTCTGCTGTGCGCCGCTTCGTCGATTACGGGGTTGTTTACCGGCTTTTTGATGAACGGCGTTGCGGCACGCCTTGCGCCGCTGTACGAAAAAAACGCGAAAAGGGGGATTTGATGTGAAACGGATCTTTGCTTGTTTGCTTCTTGTGCCGCTCTGTTTGTTTTCGGTCGGCTGTGAAACGAAAAATGCCTATTTGACGACCGAGTTTTTCGCGATGAATACTTTCGTCAGCCTTTCGGTTGACGGAGGGGACACGGCATTTGCGGAGGACCTGAAAGCCGATATTCTTTCGATCGAAAAGACCTTTTCGGCAACCTACGAAAATTCCGAAACGACAACTCTTTCGGACGGTACTTACGTGAGCGACCGAATGCAAGAAGTGCTCGCGTTTGCTTTGCAAACGGCGGCGGACACCGACGGCGCATTCGACCCGACACTCGGTTCGCTCATTCGTCTTTGGAATGTAAACGGTGTCGATCCGCGCGTTCCCTCTGATGAGCAAGTGGCACAAGCTCTTTCCGAATGCGGATATCGGAAAATTTCGCTGTCGCGGGAAGGTGTGTATCGTTGCGACGACCCGAATGTGAAATTGGATTTCGGTGCGATCGTCAAAGGCTATGCGGGACAAAAACAGATCGAGCGACTGGAAGAAAACGGTATCGAAAACGCCGCCGTGAATATCGGCGGGAATGTATCGGTGATCGGAAGCTCGGAACAAAACCGCAAAAAAGGAACGGTCGGCTGGACGGTAGGTATCAATAACCCGTTTGATACAAGTACGCTTCTCGGCACCCTCATAACAACCGACACCACCGTGTCGGTATCGGGCAGCTATGAGCGCTATTTTGAAGAAAACGGTTTGCGTTATCATCACATTTTCGATTCGAAAACCGGTTACCCCGCGCGTTCGGGGCTTGTCTCGGTTGCGGTGGTCGCACGGGACGGCATGACGGCGGACGCTCTTTCGACGGCGCTGTTCGTGCTCGGCGTCGAGGACGGAATAAAACTTTACGAGAGCGAAAAATTCGAATTCGAAGCGCTGTTTTGCACCGAAAACGGCGAAGTGTACGCTACCGACGGTATGCGCGCGCTTTTTGTCCCCGATGAAAGTGCCGAAAATGCCGACGGCGGCAAGATTGTCTTTTATTTCGAAAACGACGAAATTTCCTCTTGAACGAAAATGAAACGTGAAAAGAATATTGCAAATAGCGAGCAAAAGCGGCTGTCCCTTTGACAGACCGCTTTTTTCATGATAGAATATAGATGTGGACATTGGGAGTTTTCGAAGTCCGTTGGGACGAGGAAAACGCAGCCGCATACGAGGTGAACGTTTCGATAAGAAGAATGTCGGGGTATGTGGCAAACCGAAACCGTTTCTCGGAGGAACACAAATGAAGCAATTTATGGATGAAAACTTTTTGCTTTCGACCCCCACGGCGGTCGAGCTTTATCATACGTACGCGGCAAAAATGCCGATTATCGACTATCATTGCCATATCGAACCGAAAGAAATCGCCGAAGATCACCGCTTTTCGAATATCACCGAGGCATGGCTGTACGGCGATCATTATAAATGGCGTGCCGTTCGCGCTTGCGGATACGAAGAAAAATACGTCACCGGCGGTGCGAGCGATTACGAACGCTTTCGCGCATGGGCCTGCAGTATGCCCCGCCTTGTCGGAAACCCTTTGTATCATTGGACCCATCTCGAATTGCGTCGCTATTTCGGTATTACAAAGCCTCTTTGCGAGGAAACGTGTGACGAAATTTGGAATATTTGCAATGAAAAACTTTCTTTCGACGGCTTTTCGGTACGGGATATCATAAAAAAATCGGGCGTCAAGCTGATCTGTACGACCGATGACCCCGCCGACGATTTACGCTATCATAAGAAATTGGCGGAAGAACTGTACGAAACGCGCGTACTTCCCGCGTTCCGACCCGACAAAGGTGTCAACATCGAACAGCGCGGTTTTGCCGATTATATAAAAAACGTCCTGTCGCCCGCCGCCGAAATCGAAATTTCCGATCTCGATTCGCTGCTTGCCGCTTATGTCGAACGAATCGACTGTTTCGAAGCACTCGGCTGTCGAACTTCCGACCACGGCATGGGCTACGTTCCGTTTGCTTACGCCGAATCGGACGAGGTGAACGCGATTTTGAAAAAAGCACTCGACGGAGTGCCTCTTACGCGTGAAGAATGCGATAAATACAAAACGTATATGCTGATGTTTTTTGCCCGTGAATTTTCCGAGCGTGATTTCGTCATGCAGCTTCATTACGGCGTTGTTCGCAATAATAGCGAGAAAAATTTTGCCCTGCTCGGCGCCGACAGCGGATTCGATACGATCGCCGGTTACGAATGTACCGAGAATCTTCTTGCGTTACTGAACGCTTTCGAAAAAGAGAACGCTCTGCCGAAGATGGTTTTGTATTCGCTCAATCCAAACGACAATGCCGCTATCGACGCGGTGTGCGGTTGTTTCCAAGGAAACGATAAAAAAATCCGTTCGAAGATTCAGCACGGCTCGGCGTGGTGGTTTAACGACCATTTAGATGGTATGCGCGAACAGCTTCGCAACTTTGCCGCCACGGGGGTTCTTGCCAATTTCATCGGTATGCTGACCGATTCGCGAAGCTTTCTTTCGTATACGCGTCACGAATATTTCCGACGGATTTTGTGCGATTATATCGGCGGTCTTGTCGAACGCGGCGAATATCCGCGCGACCTTGAAACACTCGGAACGATCGTTTCGGATATCTGCTGTAACAATACGAAAGAGTTTTTCGGATTTGACGTCGATTGAAGCGATGCCGCTTGTGCTGGCTTCGCAAAATCTCATAATGCCACAAAAAAGCCTTTGCCGAGCTTATCGCTTGACAAAGGCTTTTTTAATTTGTTTATTGTCTACGGTTTCAAGACCGCTTTTGTGCAAAAACCGACCGACGGCGTTACAGCTTGTCGAATACCATGACCGCCGACGCGCCTTCCGACAATTCGTTGCCGAGATTCAACCCGACGTTCATCAGCGTGTCGCCGTAATATACGTTACCGCTTGCTTTCTCGCGGTAGCGAGCGTCGGGGCAAAGCCCCTTGAGCTTGACGAAATAGCGTCCCTTGACGGTGAATCTCGTCACCACATAGGTGAGCACCGCCTGCTCTTTGTTTTCCGAAACGCTTTCCCATGCACAAAAACGCGTGTTTTCGAAAGGATTTACCAGTCGGTAAAAATCGCCGTTGACGATGGTATCGTGCAGTTCTTTGTATCGTGCGACCTGCTCTTTGACGAGTACTTTTTCTTCGTCGGTTGCAAGACTCAGATCCAATTCGTACCCGAACGAACCGGCGGTTGCCACGTCTCCGCGTGTCGTAAAGGGCATGGCGCGGCGTGTTTGATGATTGGGCGAAGCCGAAACGTGCGCCGACATGGCACTTGCGGGATATACGAGCGAGGTGCCGTATTGGATTCGTGTGCGTTCGAACGCGTCGGTGTCGTCGCTGGTCCATATTTGCGGGAAATAGCAGAGCATACCGAGGTCAAAACGTCCGCCGCCGCCCGAACAACCCTCAAACAATACGTCGGGGAATGCTTCGGTCAGTCGTTTTGCCAAACGGTAAACGCCCAAAATATAGCGATGGAACACTTCTTTTTGCCGTTCGGGGGGCAGAACCGCCGAACCCGCTTCGGTAATGTTGCGATTGTAATCCCATTTTACATAGGAAATGTCCGCCGAGCGAAGAATCGCCGAAACCGAATCGAATACGTAATCTTCGACCTCTTTGCGCGAAAGATCCAAGACCGCCATTTCACGTCCCACCGAACAGTCACGCCCGTCTACGTGCAAGATCCAATCGGGGTGCGCACGGTAGAGATCGCTGTCAAAGCAGACGTCCTCCGGTTCGAACCATATACCGAATTTCATTCCCAGTTTTTTCAGTCCCGCCGTCAGCGCCGAAAGCCCGCCGGGAAGTTTTTGCTCGTTTACGACCCAATCGCCGATCGAAGTGGTGTCGTCGTTCCGTTTTCCGAACCATCCGTCATCCATGACCAACATTTCGATTCCGAGCGGGGCGGCGGCTTCGGCGATCTTCAACAGTTTTTCGGTATCAAAATCCATATACGTCGCTTCCCAGTTGTTGATCAAAACGGGACGACGAATGTCACGGTATTTTCCGCGGCAAACGCGCTTGCGGATCAATTTGTGAAAACGGCGCGACATTTCGCCGATACCGTCGGCGGAATATACCATGACCGCTTCGGGCGCCGTGAAGTTTTCGTTCGGCTCCAAATGCCAGCGGAAATCTTCGGGATTGATGCCCATGAGGACACGCGTCTGATTGAAAGGATCCACTTCGACTTTTGCGGAAAAATTGCCGCTGTAACAAAGTGCGAATCCGTATGCGTCGCCGTGATCTTCGTTTGTGTCGTGCGAAACGACGGCAATGAAAGGATTGTGCTTGTGCCCGGAAGCGCCTTGCTTGCTGGCAATTTCCTGAATACCGCGGATCAGCGGCTTTCGATCGATACTGCGCTCGGCAGCCCATGTGCCGTAAAGATGAATGAGGTCGTAATCGCAATCGTTAAAATCGACGCACGCACTGTAAACCTTTTCGATATCAAACGGTTTGTCCGAACGGTTGGTAACGCGCACATGCCGCATAATGGCGTCAAATCCGTCGATAACCGAATAGGAAAGCACCACTTCCGCACCCGCAAGCGAATCGGTAAGCGTGATTTCGAGGGTTTTCACTTTGTCACCGTGTTCGGTATAGACCGACGGCAGATCGCCGAGAGAGGGCTTTTTGTCGAAAATGCGGTGGGACACGTATTTCAAAGCGGTTGCGGAATTGCCGCACGGCAATTGCAAGGAAAAAGCGGAAATGCGATAATCGCCGGTGCCGTTACAGGAGTATTCCTGCGGCTGTGTGTCAAGCGCGAAAAATTTTTCGCCGGCAGACGGCGCCCAAGGACTGAACGATTCGTTGATAATATTGGAAAGCATATATTGCAAATCGTCGTCGTGAATGGGTTTTCCGTAGTACATATGTTGCAAATATCCGTTTTTTCGAACCGCCATGATGTAAGTGGAATGTTCGGTGTCGATTCGGAATGTTTGTTTTTCGGAATTGAATTGAATGTTCATGTAAAAATGCTCCTCCGTGTCGGTTACATTAAATTGTCGTCGTATACGGCGCGTGTGCCGCCGATGTATTTGATACGGGCGCGCGCAAGGGTGAGGCGTGCCTTTCCGATCGAAGAAACCGAAACACGCACGGGAACGGCAACTTCTTTCAGGTGCATACCGATGAACGTGTCACCGATGTCGATTCCCGCGTCGGCGGAAATATGCTCGACAACGTATGGCTGCGTAAAACCGCGATATACGGCTGTGGCAAAAGAACCGCCGGCGTGCGGCTGCGGCACCGCGTTGACACGGTTGGAAAGACGAAGAGTGTCATATGCCTCTTTTTCGATAACGAGAGCGCGATTCAGGTGCTCGCAACATTGTGCGGCAAAATAGATTCCGTGAGCACGACAAAAGTCGTTGATCGTGTTAAAAAGGACGGTGGCTGTTTCTTCGCTGCCGTTCGAACCGATTCGATCGCCCAAGACTTCACTTGTGGAACAGCCGACAACCAGCAAAGAACCGGCGGGAAGTTTGGCGACGTCGTACAATTCACGCAATGCCGTTTCCAATTGATTTTGAATTTCTTTCATATATATACCTCCGAACAAACGTAGATTATGCATTCATTCTATCATAAACGGACAAGATATGCAAGAAAAATCGAGAAAAATCTTAAAACCGCGCATAAAACAAAAGAAAATCGCGCACGCTATCACCGTACCGAATGAAAATATGGAAAATATAAACAACGAAAAGAGAAAAAATGCGGCGGCACCTTGTATAAATTGCCTTTTCGACATTTTTTTCAAAAAAATGCTTGACAAACGGGAAGGGATTTGGTATACTATTAAAGCTGTCA
>CAYNXA010000055.1:0-9513 GCA_964401015.1 uncultured Oscillospiraceae bacterium | reverse complement strand
GGGCGAGAATGATCTCTTTCGCGCTCATCTTTTTGCCGTTAAGAGCAACCGGCGTACCTTGTACGAATTCGAGTTCGACATATTCGGGTTTATCGGGCGCCTGCAAGGGCGAAACACCCATTTCAAGGAACCCTTCTTTTTCGTAAAGCGGCTCGTTGCCGGTATCTTCCAGATCCATGCCCTCATGCGAAAGATGCCACATATTCTTGTCTTTGGAATAGTTCGTTTCGCGATTGATCTTCAAAGGAACATTGTGTGCTTCGGCATAATCGATCTCTTCGTCACGCGATTTAATGTCCCATTCACGCCACGGCGCAATGATGGGCATACCGGGGGCGAACGCCTGAATGGCGAGTTCGAAACGAACCTGGTCGTTTCCTTTACCGGTACAACCGTGACAAATGGCATCGGCACCCTCGGCAATCGCGATCTCGGCAAGACGCTTACCGATGATCGGACGGGCAAGAGCCGTACCCAACAAATAATCTTCGTAAACCGCATCGGCTTTCATCGAGGGAATAACGATATCGTTGACGAAATCTTCGGTTAGATCTTCGACGTACACTTTCGACGCGCCGGTCTTGAGTGCTTTTTCTTCCAGTCCGTCCAATTCATCGGCTTGACCGACGTTGCCCGAAACGGCAATGATCTCGGGATTGTTGTAATTCTCTTTCAACCACGGAATAATAATGGAAGTATCCAAACCGCCCGAATAGGCAAGAACGACCTTTTTGATTTTCGACTTATCCATGACAATGACTCCTTTGTTGCGCCTGCAATTTTCTTTTCGCAAAGCGGCGCATCTCACACGCTCGTTTGCTTTCAACGATACGATTATACATGAATCGGGAGCGTTTGTCAAGGGGTTTTGCAAAATTTTGCATAAAAATTCAATTATTTTTTGTATTTTTCCGAATTTTATGCATATTTTTGAATATGTGCAGAATATTTATGCACATATGCGTTCGTCACACCCCTCGCGGGGCGCAAACTAGATTGACGGTGGTGTATCCAATCGTAATGCACACCTCTCATTTGCAGAGGAGGTGGCACGGCGAAGTCGTGACGGAGGGAGAGTTACGCCGACATAAATTCTTTATTGCCGTAAATCCACCCGCAACCGCCGTAAATTTCAATTTTCATTCCGCATTTTGCATTTTTCTATCTGTATTTTTTAATTTCCGATTTCCGCTTTCAATTTTATATTCCAAAACACTTGCGCCCCCTGTCCTCGCGTGAGCGGTCGATCGAGCGCACTTTCGCCCGCGGCGGTGCCACGAAAAATACCGCGTTCCCGCAATGCCACATACGCCGCTTGCTCTTCGGTAATGCCTGTTTTCAGATAGTGGGCAATCTCGTTTTCGGGGACAAGCAATCGTGCCGTCATAAGCGCCGCCGCACCGCGCGTCATATCTTCCTTTGGATAAAAATAAAGGGCACCGTTCTCGTCGTTACTTCCCCGCACGATACCGTTTCGATATGCCGCGGCGGCATATCCTTTGATTACCGTCGGAATGTCGGCATCATCGGCAAAATCAGTCACGGCGGTCGGTTCGACTGTTTCTTCCGCACCGACGGCAATCCACAGCATTGCCAAAAAATCGCCCCGTTTTATCGACTCATCGGGTTCGAAAACGCGACTGCCGTCCTCGCACAAACGTCCGCACAAAAGTCCCGCATCGCCAAGTGACACAGCGGCGGCGTATGCCCAATGGTCGGTCATATCCGAAAAAGTCGTATCCCCACGCCGTTCGTAAATATGCACCACCGCTCGTTCGACTTTCGAGCGATTACCGTACGAATCGGTCACCCGAAAACGAAAAACATCCCGCCCCGTAAAATCTTTTCGCGGTGTATAGGAAAACGCGCCGCTTGCGCTGTCGATAAGCCGCACCGTACCGTGAGCCGCCCCCGATACGAGCGACACGGTAAAAGGGTCGTTTTCGGGATCGGTTGCCGTCAAGAATCCTTTACAGCCAACATTCGCAACCGTTTCGAATCGTTGTTCGCTCACTTGCGGCAAATGATTTTCGGTTTCGGTGACGAACACCGTGCAGACCGCATACGAACCGTTTTCGCGCGCGGGATCACAAACCGCAAAGGACGTCGACCCGACCGCATCGGTAAGCGGAACAAACGAAAGCAATCGCAAACTGCGCCGTGTGACCGTATGACCGATCTTCACGTCCCGACCGCCGAGAGTAAGTCGACCGATCTGCCCGTCGGGCAACGACAAAAAGCGAATATGTTCGGCATGCGGCAAAACGCCGTCAAATTCCGATTCGGAAAAGGAAAGCGGATTATTTTTCACGCCACATTTTTTGATTTCGAATGCAGATTTCAAAATTTCAAGCCCGATCGACAAGTCGTGTTCGCGCGCCGACACCGTATCACAAAGCGAAAAGGCAAAAACCGACAGAAGCAAGGCGGCACAAAGAGCCGTTGCGACAGCCTTTCGCGCAGGTCGAACGATGTGATTCGAAGTAAAAGCGGCAGAGCGGCGTATAAAGCGGGAAAACGGCAAACGGAACAAAAGCATAAACAGCACCTCTTTTTTGTTTTTTTGGTTTTACTTGCTCCTATTTTTCCCGTTTGTCGGCAATTCATACGCACCCACCGTTAGTTGCGGGCAGATAATATCCGCCCCTACAAGAATGGAATTCACGACGACATAAATTTCGTGCGCGCCCCGAAGGGCGGGAATGCCCACCGCAAGGCGCACCGCAAAAAACGGACGGTTCTCACCGTCCGTTTTCCCTATTTAATTTCCCAAAAATTCCGCAAACGATATGCCGTATTCGTCACACATCATTTCGCAAAGGAGCGCGATCGGCAATCCGACGACGTTGTTATAATCGCCGTGAATTTCTTTTACGAGCAAAGCGCCGATTCCTTGGATTCCGTAAGCGCCCGCTTTGTCGAGCGGTTCGCCGGTGGCGATATAGGCGCGAAGCTCCGCTTCGGAAAGTGCGCGGAACGTAACGTCGGTGCGACAGACGCGCGAAGCGGTCTTTCCCCGATAAATCACCGTCATGCCGGTATAGACACGATGCATTTTTCCCGAAAGGGAGGAAAGAGTCGAAAGAGCATCGGCTTCGTTTTTGGGTTTGCCGAGCAATCGACCGTCGTATTCGACCAGCGTATCGGCGGCAAGAATCGGGCATGCCGCATCGCCGCATTTTTCCCAAACCGCTTCGACTTTGCGACGTGAAAGCACCCGCACCGTCTCGGTGGGAGAAAGGGACGCGTCGATCGTTTCATCGGCATCGGCGGGACAAACGGTAAATGAAAGCCCGATCTGCCGCAACAGTTCGGCACGGCGGGGTGACGCCGAGGCAAGAATCCATTTCATAAAGTAAAATCCCCCTTGTTACGTATTACGTTTGTCACGCCTCATTCGGCATTCCGCATTTTCGGCTCTCAATTTTCAACTGTCAATTTTCAATTGTCAATCGTCAATCGTCAATTGTAATTGTCATTTCCCGTCCCACAAACGCCGTTTCCCGTCCGTCGGGAAGCAATATTTTCTTTTCGCCGTCGAAATCGGCTTTCACCGAAAGGGTAAAGATACCGTTTTCGATCTTCCAATCGACCGAAACCGTGCCGAAGCGAGTCGGCACGTCACCGCGTGCCCATATAAGGGCACCGAGATGCGGTTCGATCGTCACGATTCCGTCGCAAACGCGCACGCCCAATACTTCATGAGAAAATTCATACAGCGGCGCACAGCTCCATGCATGACATTCACTGCGTGTATTCTCTTCGGGGCTTTCGCACCAGGTCGTACAACCGTTGTCGATCATCGGTTGCCACATAGGCAAAACATTCGAAAAAGCAAGGTCATACCGTCCACTCGCCCGAAGCGCGCGCAACAGATAATAATTCATCGAAAACGAGCATTGTGCGACATCATCGCAAAACAGATTATCGACAGCCTTTTTCGCCGCCTCGTCGGTCAAAAATCCCGACAAAATTCCCCAAACAACGGTGTGGGCACTGTATGTATGCGCGTCTTTTCCGTCGAAAAACAGTCCGCGTTCTTTGTCAAAACATTTTTCGAAAACCGTCTTTTTCAATTCTTCATACCGAACGTCGTATTCGTCCGCCATTCCCCCGCGTCCCGCCGCACGACAAAGAGCCGACGCGTTCTTTAATCCGCAGGCATAGTAAAGATTATACAGCGTAATGCAATCATCCTCGGCGGTCGGCGGCACGCCGTTGGTACTCCATGCGGGCACCCAATCGGCATAATCCCAATAAGTCGAATGACCGATAAGCCCCTTTTTTCGCACTTCGCCGTCAAAATAGGTCAATATCTTGTCGGCGGTCGCCAAATGGCGGCGAACAAAATCGACATCGCCCGAAAAATCGTAATAATCTTTCAAAAGGAATATCCAAAAGAACGAAAAGCCGGGAATGATCTGCGCATACGTGGCGGGATAATTGGCACACAAAAGTCCCGACGGCATTTGTGACGCGGCAAGCTCGGTCAAACATTTACGCACGGGGCGCGTGTCGTCCGAAAGAGTCAGCCATGCGGCGGCTTCGACTGCGCTGTCCATACAGTATTGCTGTTGTTCGTAATACGGACAATCGACAAAGATCTCATGCATACAGCAAAGCAGTGTGCGGATACCGATATCGACCATTGTATTGTAATTTTCATCCGAACAGGCAAAATGCCCGATTTGTTCAAGCGGATAATGCACGGGCGAAAAGGCAATCGATGACAACAATGTATCAAGCTCGTCCCCTTCCCACTCTATGCGGACATACCGAAAGGCGCGGAACCAATAGCTTTCGAAGGTATATTCACCGTCGAGCGTCACACGGTCATACGGACCGTCGAGAAAACCGTGACTGTCATCGCGACGGTGTTTACCGTCGGGGAAACGATAACATTCGGAATAAATAAACTTTACGCTCCCTTTGCCGTGGAGCTTTGCCGTAATCTTCGCCGTCACATACCGTCCCGCGTCCAACTCAAGATAATTCTCGCCGCGCTTTACGACGGCAAAGCTTTCGGGCGCTTGCGGAAAGATCATCGGAATCGGGCGGGGTGAAAGAGGCGCCATGCGCGCATAGCCGTATTTTCCGTTTTGTCCGTTCACAAAATCGGCTTCGACAGACTCAACAACCGTTTCGAACGCGATCGGCTTTGTCGTCGTATCGATCACTTCAAAAGGCGCGGGAAAACCGATTTCGGCATAATTGTGTACCAAAGCATGTCCGGAGAAAAAGCGACACGCCCAGCTTTCGTCGCTTTCAAGATGAAATTCTTTCCCGTCGGCTTCGAACAGCAAATAGGGTTCGACCGTGCGTGCCACCGTCGAAAACTGCGGAAAACTGCCATAGGCGATCGGGCTCAAGTGCATAATTTTGAACGCAAACGTATTTTCACCCGCCGAAAGGGGAATGTCAATACGATCGAACAATCCCTCGCCGATAATGCCGCGACAAGGTCCCTCGCAGACGTACTTTCCGTTATGCGTAAAAATATACCGTGTCGCCGCATAGATCGACACAGTAACCGTCGTTTCTTGCGGTATCGTTACGGTCTTGGAAAACTCGTAGATTCCTCGGTCGGCGGGAACGGTTTTCGGTAAAATAAAATGGGGCATGTTCGTTACCTCCTTATTTATCGATTTATCTTTTTATCGGACGGAAGCCTCCGAAAAGGAGGCTTCCGTAAGGGATATCGGGGGCAAAAGAGCGGTCTTATTCGTTCTCTTGCGCTTCGTTTTCCCCGTTTCCGTTTTCTGTTTCGATTCCGTTTTCGACCGACGTGGTTTCTTCGCCTTCGGTTTCTTCAGCCTCCGGCTTTTCTTCTTCGGGCTTCACGGCGGCAAATCCGACAATGGTCACGTCCTCGCCGACCTTCATAACCGTAACGCCGCCGGCGGTACGGCTGTACGTATTGATACCGGCAACCTTTATGCGGATAATGGTTCCCGTGTCGGTGATGAGCATAACGTCCTCGTCCTCGGATACGGCGGCAATACCGCAAAGTTTTCCGTATTTTCCGCCGACATTGTGACAAATAACGCCCTTACCGCCGCGATTGTGGAGCGGGAATTGACTTTGTTCGGTGCGTTTTCCGAAGCCCTTTTCGGTAATGGTCAAGATCTGTGTGCCGTCATCGGGCTTGGTCGCCGTCGCGCCGACCACATAATCGTCCTCGGCAAGGGTGATCGCGCGAACACCGCGGGCGGCACGTCCGAGCGTTCTGGCTTTTTCTTCGGTAAACGAAACCGCCATGCCGTTATGCGTGGCAAGCGTGATATTATGCGTTCCGTCGGTCTTGAGCACGAACAGCAATTCGTCGCCCTCATCGAGATGAAGCGCGATAAGACCGTTGCGGCGGGCATTCTTATACTCGGTCAGCAAGGTACGCTTAATAACGCCCTTGCGGGTGATCATGGTTAAAAATTCGTTTTCGGCAAAATCTTCGACCGAAAGATAGGTCGTGATCTTTTCATCGGGCGAAAGTTCCAAAATATTGACAAGGTTGGTACCTTTCGAACCTTTGGACGATTCGGGGATTTCGTAGCATTTTTTGATAAACACTTTGCCGAGATTCGAGAACATCAAAATGTAATTGTGGCTGTGCGACACAAAGACGTTTTCGACGAAATCTTCTTCTTTCGTATGCATGGCGATAATACCCTTACCGCCGCGCCGCTGTGCCGAATAGGTATCGGCGGGCATACGCTTTACATAGCCGGCATGCGAGAAAGTGATCACACATTCTTCGCGTTCGATCAGATCTTCCATCAGGATTTCATTTTCGACGGGCACGATCTTGGTGCGGCGTTCGTCACCGTAGCGAGCACGAACGGCAAGCAATTCGTCTTTTACGATCGCGCCGACTTTGGCTTCGTCGGCAAGGATTCCTTCGATCTCGGCGATCTTGGCATGGAGCGTTTCCATTTCTTCGGCAAGTTTTTCGGTTTCCAATCCGGACAAACGACCGAGCGGCATCTGGACGATCTCCTGTGCCTGAATTTCGGTGATGGCAAACCGTTCGATCAAAGTTTTCTTGGCGTCGGGAATCGACTGCGACGCTTTGATGATAGCAATCACTTCGTCGATATTGTTGATGGCGATCATCAAGCCCTCGACGATATGCGCACGTTTCTTCGCCTTATCCAAATCGAAACGCAAGCGGTTTTCGACCACATCGAGCTGATGACGAATATAGTGTTGCAAGATCTGCTTTAAGGTCAGCACTTTCGGCTCACCGTTTACCAGCGCAAGCATATTGATCGCGCAAGTATCTTGCATTTGGGTATACTTATAGAGCTGATTCAAAAGAATGTTCGCATTCACATCGCGGCGAACATCGATCACGATACGCATACCGCCGCGTCCCGATTCGTCGCGCAAAGCGGTAATACCGTCGACGCGCTTTTCTTTTACCAGATCGGCAATGCTCTTGACCAGCGCACTCTTGTTGACCATGTACGGAATTTCGGTGACGATGATCGACGTGCGTCCGTGTTTTTCTTCGAAATGTGCCTTGGCGCGTACCATAACTCTGCCGCGACCGGTCGCATACGCTTCGTAAATACCCGCCGTGCCGTAAATTTCGCCGTAGGTCGGAAAATCGGGGCCTTTGATAAAGGTAAGAAGTTCGTTCAGATCGGCGTCGGGGTGTTCGAGCAAATGAATGGTACCGTCAATGACTTCGGTCATATTGTGCGGCGGAATGTTGGTTGCCATACCGACGGCAATGCCGACGCAACCGTTGACTAAAAGGTTCGGGAAGCGAGCAGGCAAAACGGTCGGTTCTTGCAATTTGTTATCGAAGTTTGGCATAAACGGCACAACATTCTTCTCGATATCGGCAAGCATTTCATCGGAAATTTTCGCCATACGCGCTTCGGTATAACGATAAGCCGCCGCTCCGTCGCCGTCGACGTTACCGAAGTTTCCGTGACCTTCGACCAACGGATAGCGAAGCGAAAAAGGCTGTGCCAAACGTACCAAAGCATCGTATACCGACGCGTCGCCGTGCGGGTGATAATGACCGAGCACGTTTCCGACGGTGGTTGCCGATTTACGGAAAGGTTTGTTCGAGGTAAGACCGTCCTGATGCATGGCAAACAAAATGCGGCGATGTACCGGCTTTAAGCCGTCGCGCACATCGGGCAAGGCACGGTCGATAATAACCGACATGGCATATTCGATAAACGAACGGCGCACTTCTTTTTCGATCACGACATCCATAATCTTATCGCGGGGCGTACCGCCGTCCAATATTTCTTCTCTGATTTCTTCGTCCATTTTTCTGTCCTCCGAATTGTGGATTTATACGACTGTTCGGCTTTTCGTCCGAATCAGTCGGGGTACGTAAGGTCGTTTACGGTAAGAGCGGCAAGCACCTTTTCATACGCGGCGGCAGCAGACAGCGCACCGGCAAGGTCATGGCTTTGGTAATTGCCACATTCGCGCTTTTTCGCGCCGGGCACTTCGGTTCCGTCAAAAGCGGCAACATACGCAAAAGTCTCCTGCAAAAGCGAAAGTACCGTTTCGGCGGGTAACGTATCAAAGGTAACGAGATAAAATCCCGTCATACAGCCCATCGGGCCGAAATAGACGATCTCTTCACCATAGGCGGAATTGCGCAGATAGGTTGCGCCGAGATGTTCGAGTGTATGCGAAAGAGCGGGGGTCAAATAATCGCCGCCGTTCGGAATCTTCATGCGCAGATCGTAGGTGACCGTGTTGCGGTCGCGGCGCGATACATACAGTCCCTCGCGCAGGGTGTCGTGATTGACGGTAAAACTTTGGATCAATTTCATGGTGTTCTCCCTATTTTTCGGTATCATTCTTTCCTAATTATATAGGCGCGGAATCGTACCGTTATCCGTTTGATTCGATTTCGTCCGCGTCGGAATCGGTTTCGAATTCGTCCCGCTCCTCGGCTTCTTGTCGCATTTGTTCTTCGTATTCGATTCGATTGGCTTCCTGCTTTTCCAGATACTTCCGGTGTTCGTCGGCAACCAACTTTTCTTCCGCCGTCGTGTATTCCTTGGCAAGCCGTTTGCCACGCGAATGATTTTCCAGCCAAAGGGTGGCGACGTTCATTTGCGAATCAAAATACACGTAGTAATCTTTGTAGCCGTTGATGGTTGCCGTCATCGACGTTACCATATCAAACGTAACGTCGCCGTTTGCCGTTTTGGCGTCCTCGTTCATATAAAGCACACGGTAAAGATAGGTCGCCGCGCGGGTGGACGAATCGCAAACGCCGTCAACGGCATCGTCGCGCAAAAGATTCAAAAGATTCAAGCGCTGTTCGAGTGCCAGCGTCGGGTCGTTTTGTGTCCCCTCGACGATCTCAACGTAGTTTTCGTGATTAAAGTGGGCAAGTCCGTTCGGAAATTCGTATTTTTCGCGGATGAGCGCGATATTCACGTCGGGGGTAAGCCCCTCTTCGTTATACGACGTAAGGTCGGCGCGCAAAATTTCGAAAGACGTGATGGTAAAACGGTCGCCGTTGGTAATGGT
>CAYNXA010000054.1:0-9662 GCA_964401015.1 uncultured Oscillospiraceae bacterium | reverse complement strand
TTCGAACGGTATGTGGCAATACGACAGGCTGAAAAAACGGTGTCAGCCGAGTTCTTTGAAACGCTTTACGGCGGCGGCAACATCGTCGGCACGAAAGACGGCGGACCCTGCCACCAGCACGTTTGCCCCCGCCTTGACGGCGCTTTCGGCGTTTTCGGGGGTGATACCGCCGTCGACTTGAATGTCAAACGGCAACGAAAGATCGTCGGTAAGCGCTTTTACGGCACGAACCGAATCCAGCGTTTCGGGAATCAGCTTTTGACCGCCAAATCCCGGTTCCACCGTCATGACAAGTACCATGTCGACGCTCGACAAAAACGGCGTGAGCACCGACGGCGAAGTTTTCGGCTTAATCGAAATGCCCGCACGACAGCCGCAGGAATGAATCTCGTCGATCACCGCTTGCGGGTCGGTACAGCTTTCGTAATGAAACGTGATGATATCGGCGCCCGCGTCGGCAAAATCGCGTATATAGCGTATCGGGTCGTTTATCATGAGATGAACGTCGAACAGCAGTTTCGAATGGGGGCGAAGAGCGCGGATTACGGGCATACCGAACGAAATGTTCGGCACGAATGCTCCGTCCATAACGTCAAGGTGCAGCATATCACAGCCGGCGGATTCGACTTTTGCGATTTCTTTTTTTAATTCCGAAAAATCGCAAGCTAAAACGGAAGGCGACAGTTGAATCAAAATCGTTCCTCTTTTCTGAAATAATGCCGATAAAATATGAAAAAAACGAAAAAATCGTAAAACTCGGAAAAAACGGCGGTACACTTTTGCGGGTGACCCGAAGGGAAAAACGCGCATACCATGATAAGGGCGAGAAAAAACACAATCTCCGAAAGACCCGAAACAATACGAAAGATACGAGGGCAGGGCACCGTTACGGACGTCGAAAACGACGGACGCGTACCGATAAAAAACGGCAGCCGCCCTCTTGCTTCGGAACCGTTCTGTCGGATAGCGGAAGAATGATCGGTCGTGAAAAACAATTTGTGCGATCAAATACGTTTCGACACGCGCAAAAAAGCACTATCGTACGCTTGCTTGCCCTTTCTTTTTCGTGAAAGAAAGGGCAGAAAGATTTTCCAAATACCGATCGATATCGAAATCCGCAAATCTCGATTCGGTCGGCAGATAAAGCGGATGGTGGGGATGTCCTCTTTTGGAAATTTTCCCGCAGGATACCCACTGCGCGCCGTACTTTTCGGACACGGCATAAAAATCGCGAATCAAAGCGGGAAGATAGACCCGCTTTTCGATGATGGCACCCCATGCCGCCCATACGGTCGGACGAGCACCGCTTTCGGAAAGCGCATACGCAAAGGCTTTCAGGTTTTCGGTATGTAAAAGCGGGTTGAAATCGTATTCCATATCATCGGGATCGGTGGCGCGTTGGGCGTATACGTTAAACATCATAAAGCTGTCGAACCCGTTGTGCGCGGCGATTCGTTCAACCGACTTCAAGGTATTGTCCAAGCGGTCGGGTGCGGCGGTGGAGGGGTTGATTCCGATACAAAGCAAAGGGTGTTTGCCGCGCGTGCCGAGAATATAACGGTATTCGCCGTAAACGGGTGGAACATACAACCATTTTCGAATATCATATTCGTCGTTTTCGCAGAGCGCATCGGAAAGAGCACTTTCAAACGGAACGATCGTAAGCTCTTTGGTCGGGGAAGCGGGAATATGCACGGAAAAGAAAACCCCCTTTCGGTATTCGAAACTAAGAATTGAAAGCCGAAAATTGACCATTTACGAGTTGTAGAGGTTCATGGCTTTATCGGTTTGTCCGTCGACGATAAGGCGGGCGGCGTCGACGGCGTTTCCGAAGAGATCGAACAGAATTTTTTGTTCGTCACTCGAAAAATTGCCGAGCACCCAATCGGCAAGGTCCATGTCGGGATGGGGCTTTTTCCCCACGCCGATCTTGATACGCGGGAAATTGTCGGAATTCAAGTGATACAAAATCGATTTGATTCCGTTGTGCCCGCCGTCCGAGCCTTTGCGACGAATCCGCATCTTGCCGACATCGAGCGAGATATCGTCAAAAATCACGAGAATGTTTTCGGGCGGGATCTTATAAAACTCCGCCGCGTCGCGTACCGCTTCGCCCGAATTGTTCATATAGGTCTGCGGCAACAAAAACAGACAGCGTTTGCCGCCGAATACGCTTTCGGCACACAGCGACCGAAATTTGGAGCGGGTGATCGAAAAGCCTTCTTTTTGCGCCAAATATGAAAGGGTCAAAAAGCCCGCGTTGTGCCGCGTGTTTTTGTATTTATCGTCGGGGTTACCCAAACCGACGATAAGGTGTGTGATCGGTTCGACGCTTTTCGGCGTTTCGATCTTCTTAAATAAGTCAAAAATATCTGCCATAAAAATCCTTTGAAAAGAGCGATGAGGTGCGATGAATGACGGAAAAGCCGATTCAGTTGTCGGACTTTTCGGGCTTCTTGAGGAACGTTTTTCCGTTCTTTTCCCACAGTTCTTTCATGCGGCGCACTTTTTCGAGCGTGCCGGCGGAAAAGGGAACGGGAACGTTGTCTTTGTCGATGATAAACCCGTTTGCGGGCGTCTTGCTTGAACCGAGTTCTTGCAACACTTCGTCGATCGACCAACGCTTGTAGCCGACCGTGTCGGGATTCTGCTTGGCAAAAGCGAGATACGATGCCGAATTTTCGAGCAACGCTTGCGAGGTGTAGAGGTCCAAAAGGCAAGCGCCTTTGTTATCCTTGACGATCGACACGGTGAGCGTGTCTTTGCCTTCGCCGTCTTTGCCTTTCACACAAGGCTGCAATAAAGTCGCGCGGAAAAGCGCATCGTATAAAGCAATTTCGGCATTTTGCAATTTTTCGGCGGGAATACCGTTGCGCAGATCCTGGAAAAAGCCGGTCATGGTGCGACGCAAAGCAATATTTTCGGGGAAAGCGATCTTTTTGCCGAGTTCCGCTGTGTTTACCCGAATGATGGTTGCCATGCCGTATTTGTGCATAAACCGCATACCGACAAAGCCGTTTACCATAATATTCGAAAATTCGGCGGGAATTCGGTCGCGTTCCACCGTTCGTATCGAAACCTTTTGATTGCGATCGGTAAGCTCACGCAGAGCGGCATTTGCCGTTTCTTCGGAAAAAGCGATCAAGGCATTTCCATTTGCCGAATGGGGACGTTTGGTGCAGTCGGAATACAGAATATAAAGTTTGTCGCGCTCACGTGCAAGCTGATAAAGCCGACGCTTCGAAAATTCCGAAAGTTTGCCGAGCGAAACGGGCAATTCCAAATTCAGCGGCTTTTCGGGTGTTCCGGTCAGCCCTTTTTCTTTGAATTCTTTCTTTTGACGGGCGATCTGTTCGGCAATCTTTCGATCGGCAAGCGCCGAGGACGAAAAACATTGGTCGAGGGTGGCGTTTTTCATCGCTTCCTCACCGAAGTCGGGCGATTGCACGGCGGTGTTGTAAAATTCGATCAGCTCGCGACGGTATTGCTTTTCTTCTTCGGAAAGTTCTTCGACAGCTTGAGCCGGTGCTTCGGGAGCCCCGATTGCGGCGGAATCGTCGTCACTTTTTTCTTTGCCGTCGATACCGCGATCGGGGGTCGTGGCAAGTTCGATCGACGCTTTTTCGATAAAGAAATCTTCGTCGCGTTCATAAGTGATACGATAGCGCGAAAAATTTTCGGAGGCGTCTTTCCAAAGAGAAAATTCCTCCTCGCTTATTTCGAAACATTTGGTCGTTCCGTGATATTTCAAAATGCGACCGTATTTTTTTCCGTCGTCGGTATTTTCGAATACTTCGAAAACGCCGTCACGATAGACGATATTCTCGTTCGGAGCGGTTTGCGTGTCGGGTCGTGCTTCCGCCGTCTTGGAAGCGGGGGAAGAATCTTTTTTGTTTTTTCCGAAAAATCCCATATCGGTGTTCCTTTCCGTTTTTGTTCGGTTGTTTGTGTGTCGGTAAAATCAAAGAATCGTCAGTATCAGCTCGGTTACAAGCACCGCCGCGCAGGAAAACGCCGCCACCTTCAAAAGACTTTGATTGCAAAAAGCAAGAATCAGTGCCGTCAGGGTACCGATGATTGCCGAAACGTACGAAGAAGTCGCGTACAGTATGGCGGGAACGGTCATGACGGTCAGTACGGCGTAGGGAATGTAATAAAGAAACGAAAGAAGAAATCGGTTTTCTATTTTCTTCTTGATGAGTACCATCGGCAGCATACGGACAAGATAGGTCACACCCGCCATAACAAGTAAATATAAGAAAAAATGCATCAGGCGTCCTCCTTGTTGCGATCGGTGCCCACCGTAAGGGTCGCGTCATTCGGGTCGCCGACTTGCGGTTCGATCGGTGCCGCCAGTGCAAAAACGGTGCTTGCGATCACCGCGCAGATAATGACGACAAATCCGCTTTGTACGTGCGACAAAACGGGAATATAGCGAAAAGCACAAGAAAGCGCCGCCGCAAAAAGCGCACACAGCGCAACGGCGCGATGCTTTTTCGCTTCGGGCACGACGATGGCGATAAACATGCCGTAAATGGCAAGTCCGAGAGCCGAGCTGACAACGGCGGGTAAAATGTTGCCCGCCACGCCGCCGAGCAAAGTGCCCAAACTCCAGCCGATATAGGGAGTCAAAATCAAGCCGTAAAGATAGCGGCGCCCGACCGTGCCCGCCTGTGCCGAAGCGACGGCGAAAATTTCGTCGGTATTCATAAACGAAACGACAAAACGGTCGGCAAGCGAAACCGACTGCCCCATTTTTTGCGACAACGAAACCGACATGAGCGAATAGCGCAGATTGATGATCAGTTGCGACACGGCAAGCTCATAAAGCGTTCCGCCGCCCGTAATGATGGGAACGGCGGCAAGTTGTCCCGCCGAGGTTACGTTGGTCATCGAAACGATGACCGCTTCAAAAACCGTAAGTCCGCTGCCGACGGCGGAAATGCCGAAAGCAAAAGAGACGGCAAGATAGCCGAGACAGATCGGCAGACCGTCGAAAATGCCTTTACGAAAACTGTTTGTGGTGTCGCGCATGTGTCTTTGTACTCCCAAGAAAAGGTTCGATCGAAAAATCGAACGAAAAAATAAAAAAGAATAAATTCGATTGAATCGAAACGAAAGATGAAATTCGAAAAAAGAAAACTTCTCGACGCACTCGTTCTATTCTATCTTACCACAGTCGGGGCAAAAAGTCAAATCCTATTGACACATTTTGCAATCTTTTTCGCGGTTTTCGCTTTTTGTCAAAGTTGCCGCTCTTCTCGGCGATTGATTCGGGGGTTGTCGGTACGTTCCAGCAGATAGTCGACCGAAATGTCGAAGTAATCGGCGATACGAATCAGTTCGGAAATACCCGGCTCGCGTTCGCCGGTTTCGTAACGGCTGATCGTGTTTTGGTTGGTATTCAAGTCGAGAGCCAGCTTTAATTGCGAAATTCCTTTTGCTTTTCGGATTTCTTTCAGTCGCATAAAAATCACCTCTTGACATAATTATCCCATTATGGTATACTTAAAATATCCCGATATGGGATATTTTAAGCGTCGATCGAGAGCCTACGTGTTATTCCGACGACAAAAACAAGGACGCGCCTTTGCTCGAAAAGACATTTAATGCGTCGAAAGGAAGGGAAAAGGAGTGTCGAAAGAATCGGGGCGGACTTTCGGGACGCACGAAAAATTTTAAGGAGTGATTTTTGTGAAAAAGTTTATTCTGGGCTTCATTTGCGGAGCGGTTATTCTCGGAACGACTGCCGTGGCGGCGACCGATACGTCGTATTCGGCGGTTCCCGCATGGTTTAAGGTACTTGTCAACGGCGAAGAATTTACTTCCGACCCGCCCGCGTTGATCGTGGAGGGCAGAACGTATTTGCCGCTTCGTGCGATGGGCGACGCTTTGGGCGTGCCGGTCGAATGGAACGAAGAATTGAAGCAAGCCGAAGTCGGAACCGTTCCGGTCGTTTCGGAAGCGACGATCGATAATGAAATCGCCCAAAACGAGAAGTGGAAAATGACTTACACGGGTTATAAGAGCGCTTCTCAACTCAGCGATTATCAGCAAGCAAACGACGGAAAAGAGTTTTTGATTTTCTTTTTCGATATCGAAAATGTTTCCGATGAGGAAAACGATTTCAGTTCGCTGTTCTATCTCGATTGCTATGTTGACGATATAAAAACGCAAAACGTTTTGGGGCTCGGCAATGTTGACGGCGCTTCGCCGCTGACCTCGGTAACGGTCGCATCCGGCAAAAAGTCGAAAGGATATCTTGCATTCGAAGTGGATCCGTCGTGGGAAATCGTCGAGCTGATTTATGATGACGACTTGTTCCATTCGGACGCGGATGATTCGAATGTCTTAAAGTTTACGCTGAGCCGCTGAGGCGGAAGTACAGGATTCGTTGATAATGAAAGAAGTACGGAAAAGGAGTTTATATAACTGTATGAAAACGTGTGTTTCTTGTGGCGCCGCCATGACGGAAGAAGCGACTTTTTGCGAAAAATGCGGTGCGCGTAACAACGTTTCGGGTATCATTTCGCAAGCAATCGAACAGGAAAATCGGAAAAAGGGAAAGAAAAGAAACCGAATCGCCGCCATCGTGTGCTATGTCATTGCCGCCGTATTTGCGGTCGGCGCTTTTACCGTCGATGTTACCATGCTTTCGGTAAGTCTTTTGAATGCCTTTTTGGGGATTATGTTTTTCTGCCTGTGGCAAAACGTCGGGGACAAGTCGCACGTGTCATTAAAAGTCGGATACAAGGGAATCTCGAAAACACTGTTTGTCTTTTTGTGCGTATTTTTCGGCATCGTTTCTTTCGCATGCGGTATGGGACTCGACGGTGACGCGGAAAAAGCCGACGATGAGGGTGTTCCGGTCGGCAAAATCGAAAACGATCTCGTCGAAAATGGCGAAACGACCCCGCAAATTCCCGAAACGCCCGACACAAACGAAAACGAAAACGGAAACGGAAACGGAAACGGAAGCAAAGCCGAATCGACACCGAAATCGGACGTTCCCGAAGAATATGCCGACGATTGTCCGATTGCCGTGACCGTATCGCTTTACGATGACGTTCTGGGGCTTCCGAATTTGAAATGTGCGCTTCAAAACCTAACCGACAAAGAAATTTTGGCGGTGGAAATCTATTTCGTCCCCTATGATGTTTACGGCGAGGAAATTCGCGGTCTTTTTGTTTCGAACAAATTTACGCTCGACAGCACGACGATTCCGGCGTACGCAAGCGATACGAAATACTGTTCGTTGCTTGACGATGATATAAAATCGGGCGACGTCTATGTATACAGCGTATATTTTGAGGACGGAAGTGCATGGGGCGATCGCAACGCTTCGACAAAGACCATCAAAAAATACGGCTTGAAATCAACGGCGACTTTTTGATAATAAAACTTGACAGCACGAAAGGAAGAAATGAAAATGAAAAACAGAAGTAAAATCTTATTGATTGCCGATATTCTCGCAAGCGCATACGGCATTTACTTGTTGACCTATTTCGTGGGCGGTACCGTAAACGCCGCCGACGGAACCGAAGCACTCGGCGGTGCTATTGCCACGGCATTGGTGGCACCGCATATGTTCCTGTTTTTACTCGGAGCGATTTTCGGATGGATCGGATTCCTTGCCAAAAAAGCGTGGGGCGCTTTGGTCGGTGCGATCTTGTATTCGGTCGGGACATTGTTTTTTATTGCCTATGCCATGTTCGGCATACCGCTCTTGATTCTCGGTTTTGTCGGCTACGCCAAGCAGAAAAAACTGAATGCAAAGTCGGTCGCGGCATCCGAAACGGTTGCCGACCCGTCGTAACGAGCGTTTTTTTCGGGGGCATTTCGACTTGAAGTGCCCTCTTTTCGACAAAAAAGACAAAAAATCCGAAAAAATCCCCAAAAGCCCTTTACAAATCCGAAAAAACGTGTTAGAATACCGAAAGCGGAAAGAAATCTTTAAGTACGGTACCGTGTTGCCGACAAGATGGAAATAGGAAAGGCACTCTTGTGCCGTAGCAGATCTTGTCGAGACGGAATTCGTCGACGGGATTTTTTTTTGCAAAAATTCAAACGGGAGGATACGGATATGCAAACGTTCAAAGCAAACATAATGGACGGACAGACGATGATGCGCTGCCTTACCCGTATTTCTCACGAGATTCTCGAAAAGAACAAGGGCACCGACGATCTGGTTTTGGTCGGAATTAAGCGTCGCGGCGAACCGATTGCCGAAATCATCGCGCAAAACATCGAAAAAATCGAGGGCACACGGATTCCGTGCGGCAATATCGATATCAACTTCTATCGCGACGATTTGGAATCCGACACCGACACACCGATCGTAAAAAAATGCGAGTTACCTTTTTCGGTGGTGGACAAGAAAGTGATACTGGTCGACGATGTGCTGTATACGGGACGTACCGTTCGCGCGGCAATCGAAGCGATCTTTTCGCTCGGACGCCCCAGAGCAATCCAACTTGCCATTTTGGTCGATCGCGGGCATCGGGAGCTTCCGCTCCGTGCCGACTATATCGGAAAAGCGGTTGCCACTTCCAAAAAAGAGTTCGTTATGGTAAAACTCCCGCCGTTTGAGGACGAAGCGGGTATCGACCTTTACGAAAAGGAAAACTGAAAACGGTCACCGAAAGGCTTTCGAGAACTTTTCGATTCAAAGATCGAATATAAATCTTCCGCTTTTTTCGAACCGCAGAAACGATTTGAAACCGAAAACGGAAGTTTATATAATTTTGAACATTTTCGGGAGGAAATGAATCATGAAGCTAATCTACGGAATCAACGACAGACCGAAATTCGGTCAGCTGATTGCTTTTGCCATTCAGCAATTGCTTGCCATTATGGCGGCGACTTTGGTTGTACCGGTCATCACCGGACACGGCATGAGCTCGGCGGCGGCATTGTTCGGCGCGGGAGCGGGCACGTTGGTATACGTGTTGTTCACAAAGGCAAAGAGCCCCGTGTTCCTCGGTTCTTCCTTTGCATTTCTCGGTTCGATGGCGGCGGCTTTTGCCGGTGCGGCAACGGTTGAGCTCGGTTATACCGGTCTTATCATCGGTGCGATCTTGGCGGGCCTTGTATATGTTGTTATCGCCATCGTCGTAAAATTTGCCGGCGTTGCATGGATCGACAAACTCATGCCCGCCGTGGTAATCGGTCCAACCGTTTCGATCATCGGTCTTTCGCTTGCCGGAAATGCCATTGGCGATCTGACCCACGGCAGCGTGGTGAACGAAATTGCCACGACCGCCGATACGACGGTTTACTACGCCGATCCGGTGGTTGCGATTCTGTGCGGTCTTGTGACTCTTGCCGTTACCATGCTGTGCTCCAGCTACGGCAAGAAGATTTTGCGCATGATTCCGTTTATTTTCGGTATTTTGGCAGGATATGCGGTAGCCGCGATCTTGACCGTTATCGGCAATACTGCCGGTATTGATGCGCTCAAGGTTTTGAATTTTGCTCCGTTTGCCGCATTGGTTGACGGAGGTGTCGGCATCCATACCTTCTTCAGCGTCCCCGAATTTACATTCCTGACTGCGGCAAAAGGTCTTTCGGATATTACGCCTGCCTATATCGCGCAGATCGCGGTTGCGTATGTTCCGGTTGCGTTCGTGGTATTTGCCGAGCATATTGCCGACCATAAGAAT
>CAYNXA010000053.1:0-9693 GCA_964401015.1 uncultured Oscillospiraceae bacterium | reverse complement strand
GACAATATGTAACGAAAAAGACGACCAATGAGGCGAGCAACGCTTCGACGACCGTAATCACGACCACTTTTAAGCCGTTTTTCTTTAGGGTATTCAAACGGAAAAATTCGCCCGTTCCGAAAGCGATAAAAGCAAGAGCAATGTCGGCGAGAAACGACATACCGTCGACAATCTCGGTCGGTATAAGATTTAAGCAATACGGGCCGATCAAAATACCCGCCAATATGTATGCCGTGACGTTGGGCAGTTTCAGCCGTTTGGTGATACGCGTCAACAAAAAGCCGAAAAACAACATGAACGCGATGGAAATAATGACCGCCGCCACGGGCGAAGCATCGGCGATTTTTTGAGATAAGTCAAGCGGCATGAAAAAAGCCCTCCTTTCGGGCACAATACTGTCGGAATGGGAAAACAAAAAACGAATCGATTGGCAGAGCGCAGACAAACACGGAATTTTTTCGTTTTTTTATCAAAAACTCCGAAAGAGAAAAATGCGCTTGCAAAATACCGTATTCTATGATATACTCTTTTATGCATAAAGTCAAGTTATATTTATTTTGCAACCTATCAAATATTTTTATGGAGGTTCCCATGCTGGACGCCAAGCTTACCACCCTGCTTTCGGTAGCGGAAGAAAAAAACTTCACCCGCGCCGCCGAAAAGCTGTCGCTGACTCAACCCGCCGTCAGCGGTCACATTCGACTTTTGGAGCAAGAACTCGGCTGCCGTATCTTCAACCGCGGTCACGGCGACCTTTCCCTGACCGTCGAAGGGGAAATCGTCGTGCGTTACGCGGCGCGTATTCGCGCGGTCTATCAAAAAATGCTGACCACCCTTTCGGACAACGAAAAGCATATCACCCGCTTGCGTATCGGTATTACCCATACTGCCGAAAGCAATCTCATCACCGAAGTTTTGGCGAAATACGGCAATCAGAACAAAGATATCACCATAACGATTATTACCGATACGATAAATAATCTTTATAGCATGATGGAAACCTATCAGCTGGATCTGGCAGTCATCGAAGGCAAACCGACCAATCCGTCCTTGCGCTATCTTATGCTCGATACCGACTATTTGGTTTGCGTTTTGCCGATCTGTCATCCGCTCGCACGCCAACGAACTATGGTGACCTTGAACGAATTGAAAAACGAACCGATGATTTTGCGCTTACCGACGTCGGGCACGCGGAAGCTTTTCGAAGCGACACTCATGAGCATAAACGAATCGATCGATTCGTTCAACGTGTTCCTCGAAGTCGACAATATCGCCACCATAAAAGACTTGATCCGCAAAGAAATGGGCATTTCGATCTTGCCGAAAAGCGCCTGTATGGACGAATTGAAAAAAGGAAAGATCGCCGTTCTTCCGATCGAAAATTTGAGTATGCTTCGCGAAATGAATCTCGTATACACCCGCGACTTTTCGCATCTCGAATTGCTGTCGGATATCACGCGCCTGTATCACGATTCGGCAAAGTTGTACGTATAAGGGTATGCGCTTGCCGTTCGCATATTCTGCGCCGATTTCACGGAATCTTTCAAAATCGGTTGACAATCGGCTCGTTTTATGCTATTCTACCCCTATAAACATTTGTAAACCGCACGCCGCACGATTCGTATTGCGGCAAGAATACTTTTACCGTTTTGAAAGAGAGGAAATGCCATGTTTCTATCCACCTCCAACGGCGACCTTTTGGCGCCGCTCGGTCACAAAGGCGCCGTCGACCTGCTTGCGAAAGTCGGCTTTGACGCCATCGATTACTCGTTTTGTTCCGACACGATCGGACTGCTCGACGGACAGGACGATTTTTTTGCCGATCTGAAACGCTATGCCGACGAGAAAGGCATTTGCTTCCGTCAGGCGCACGCACCGTTCGCTTCCACTGTGCGCGACAACGACGAATGGAACAAAAACCGTTTCGAAGAGATTGCGCGATCTCTGCGTTACGCTTCGATTTTGGACGTGAAAAACGTGATCGTTCACCCTTGTCAGCACTTGCCTTTCTTGGAGGACGGGGTGCCCGACCAATTATTCGAGATCAACATGGATTTTTATCGCCGACTGATTCCCTATTGTGAGGAATACGGTGTGCGCGTCGCGCTCGAAAATATGTGGCAAACCATTCCCGGCACAAACAAGATCATGCCGAGCACCTGCGGACGTCCCGCCGAATTTGTGCGCTACCTCGATACGCTGGACAACGATTGCTTCACCGCCTGTTTGGATATCGGTCACGCCGTACTTTGCTGTGAAAATCCCGCCGATTTCATTCGCACGCTCGGCAAAAAGCGCCTCGGTGCACTTCATGTACACGACGTGGACGGCACGCGCGATTCGCATACCATCCCCTATCTCGGCGTTACCGATTGGGAAAGCGTCACCCGCGCATTGGCGGAAATCGAATACGACGGCGATTTTACCTACGAAACCGTATATCTGCTCAGCGGAAAACCGAAAGAACTGTTTGAAGCGTACAGCGAACTTGCCGTCAAGACGGGACGGTATCTGATCTCACGTATTGATGACAACGCGAAAGGAACCGAATAACGGCTTTTGAAAAGCCTTTGGAGGACAAGAAAAAGCCATGAAAAAACAAAAATACGACATTGCCGCCTATGTTTGGCCCGCCTATACGGGAAACGAACCGCGAGCACGGATCTTCTGGGAAAAAGGAATCGGCGAATGGCAGACGGTCATGAGTGCCGAATCGCGTGTCGAAGGACAGATTTTACCGCGAACTCCGCTCTGGGGCTACCAAAACGAAGCCGACCCCGAAGTGATGAAATTCCAAATCGAACAGGCAACGAAATACGGTGTCAACGTGTTTATTTACGATTGGTATTGGTACGATCGCCGCCCGTTTTTGGAACAATGCTTAAACGACGGATTTCTCGGTGCCGAAAACAATACCGATATGTCCTTTTATCTCATGTGGGCAAACCACGACGCCATGGATCTGTGGGACAAGCGAAATTCAGCCAACGGAACGGTCGTCTGGAACGGTGCGGTACCGAACGAAGAATTCGAACGCATTTGCGATCGCGTAATCGAAAATTATTTTTCTCGTCCGAATTATTATAAGATCGACGGTCGTCCCGTATTTATGATCTATGACGTTTGCAATCTCGTAAAAGGTCTTGGCGGAATCGACAACACCCTTGCGTCGCTCTCGCGTTTTCGTGAGAAAACAAAGGCGGCAGGCTTTTCCGATCTACATTTGCAAATGACCGTATGGAGCGAAAACGCCGTCGATGTAAGCGGTGTCGATTCGACAAGAAGCGGTTCGACCGTCAATATCGTGTCCGCTCTCGGGGTCGACAGCATTTCGCATTATCAATTTGTCCATTTCGTTGATTGCGGGCGTGAATATCGGGACATTCTTCCCGACGTAAAGCGCGAATGGGAGCGAATCGACAATGCCTATTCCGTCCCCTATTTTCCACACATCAGTTGCGGTTGGGACAACAACCCGCGTTATAATCATTTCGTAACACCGATAATGCGCGACTGCACCCCCGAAAATATCAAACAAGGCTTGCGCATGGCAAAAGAATACATCGACACGCACGATCTTCCCGCCCCGCTCCTTACGGTAAACAGTTGGAACGAATGGACGGAAATGAGCTATCTTGAGCCGGATGACGTAAACGGCTACGGCTTTTTGGAAGCCATACGCGACGTGTTTGTTGACGAAGAGTAATCCAAACATTCCGAAAAAACACAAACAAAAAGCCGCTTTAAGCGACAATTCAACTTCCAACAAAACAAGAGGTACGCAAAATGACGGTAAAAGAAAAACTTTTGACACTCGATTTCGAGAGCTTACGCCGTGAAGGCGCTATCACAATCGTCGCATTCGGCGACAGTGTGACCCACGGTGCGCTTTTTAACGAATACAATTACGAAACAGTCTATCACGCGCGTTTGGCACGAAAACTTCACGCCGTGCGCGACTATGTTCCGATCAATATGATCAATGCTGCCGTAGCGGGTGAAACGGCGGGGCTTGCGCTTTCTCGCATGGACAAACAGGTGCTCGCACACAACCCCGATTTGATCATCGTTTGCTTCGGGCTAAATGATGTCAACGGCACGCTCGAAGACTATCTCTCTCCCCTGCGCACTATTTTCGAAAAGGCAAAAGAAAGCGGTGCGGAAGTTATCTTCATGACGCCGAACATGCTCAACACATCGGTCGACCCCGAAAACACGCCGAAGCAATATCTCGAATACGCCGCCGTTACGGCAAAATTGCAAAACGAGGGCAGAATGGATCGCTATATCGAAGCGGCAAAAGCACTTTGCGCCGAACTTTCCGTACCGGTTTGCGATTGCTATGCCGAATGGAAAAAGCGCGCCGAAAAAGAGGATATCACGCCGCTTTTGGCAAACCGCATCAACCACCCCATTCCCGAAATGCACGAGCTTTTTGCCCAAGCGCTTTTCAATACGATCATGGGCGAAGATTTTGGCGAAAACGGCATGGAAACCGAAAACTCGATGTACCGCGGATAAAAAGGGCAAAACCGTTCTTTTCCGCGATACCGACCGAACGCATATAAAATACAGATAGATTCTATAAAACGAGGCAAGCCGTTCGGCTTGCCTCGTTTGTTTTTATGCCTTTTCGATCTTCACAAGATAGGTCGTGAAATTCGGTAAAGCAAGATACACCGCCGCATCGGTTCCCGAAAGGATCTCTTCACGGACAAGTTCTTCGTCGTGCGTTTCGTCAAGCAAATAATACGAAACACGAACGGGCGCGCCAATTCCGATATTTTGAAGTGAAAGCTTTACGTCGCGCTTACCTGCCGCGTCGTCATCGTCAAAATGCGTCAGCATGACCGCCGCTTTTTCGCTGTCCCCCGAAGCGCAAACGAACAAATGCGATGGGTCGTCGGTTTTCGCTTCGACCGCGTTTTCACTGTCGCACAGGACGCCGAACATATGAAAAGGATAATAGCCTTTCAATTTGTCGCACACAAGATCGGTATTGAAAAGACCGTTCATGGCACAAGGACGCGCGTCGTAATACATGAGCATATCAATCGGTCTGTATTGCGAACCCGCTACGACAGCGGCGGTAAATGCCGCACCCTTTAAGCTCTTTTCGGCACGAAGTGACTTTACCCATGCTTCGTCATTCCAATCCAAAACATAGTTCCATTCGTTGAGAATGTTCTCGGTTTTCGTATACCCATACTTGTCGAGAAGATTTCGCGAATATTCTTCCAATTCAAAAACGTATTCGGGATTGGACGTATAGCAGTGCCACGAAAAGAAATCCAGCGGGACATCGTTTTTCACAATATATTCGAAAAAGTCGTCGACCCATTCTTTATTCGGACCGCATACAGCAGGACCGCCGATCTTGCGATGGGGAAAACACTTTTTAAGATGTTTGGCGGCAACCGCAAAAAAGTCGAAAAATTGCGCTTTGGTACCTGCCCATGTTTTTTTGTCGACAAGCGGTGTGTCATCGGCAACCATATCGGGTTCGTTCCAAATTTCCCAATAATCGATATCGTATTCGAAGCCGTCTGCCCAACCCTCGGTATAATGCGCGATGATATGCTCGCAGATCTCCGCCCACTTTTGGAAATCTTTCGGCACAAGTGTTCCGTATTTTTTGGGCCAATGTTCGATCTTCGAGCCGAGACGGTAAAACGGCTTTACGCCCGCGAAAGTCATCACTTTCAAATATTCGTCGGTAAGGGTAAAGTCATACGAAGCGGGGTCGTTCACGTCAGCATCGAAATTCGGGAAAATCGCCAAAATGTCGACCACGTGCTCACCGCCGTAGCTTTCGTAAAACGCCGCGTCGTGCGTTCTCGCATAAGGAATCTTTGCGTCGCGGAAAGCGTCGATGTTGGTGATTCGCTGGTCAAGCGTGAATTTGTAAACGGGTCCGTTGTTCACGGCATGCATGGGCTTCATTGCACCCGTTTTCTCCGAAAAATCAACTGTGATATGATTGGCATTCATAAAGATTTTCCTCCATATTCGGATTGTTGTTCGAACGTCTGCGGAACGATTCCGCACATTTTATGCGCCCCAAAAAGTTCCGCAACTTTCATAAACCATTATACCGATAACAAAACAAATGTCAAGTGTTTTACTTACGAAAAATTTTCGAAATTACCGACAGGTTGCGGTATACTTTCTTTCGGTAGAATATCGGCACATTTTCGCATATACGGCAAAGGAGGATTTGAAATGAACATATACGGCTATATACGAGTATCGTCCGCCGACCAAAACGAAGATCGGCAAACAGCGGCTCTGCATGAAAAAACGTTGCGAAATGCAACGTTTTTTCGGACAAACTTTCGGGGAAGGATTTCGAACGACCTGCCTATCGACGTTTGATTCGAAAACTGAAAAAAGGGGATCTGTTGTATATTCTTTCCATCGACCGTCTGGGACGCAACTATGAAGAAATCCAAAACCAATGGTGCAGAATAACAAAGGAAATCGGTGCGGATATTTGCGTGATCGATATGCCGCTGTTGGATACACGAAAAGGAAAAGACCTGTTGGGAACATTTATTGCCGATTCGGTGTTGCAGATTTTATCGTTCGTAGCGCAAACCGAACGGGAAAACATTCGCACACGACAACGACAAGGTATCGATGCGGCAAAAGTGCGCGGAACGCGTTTCGGACGACCCGAAAAAGACCTGCCGTATGAGTTTTCGGAACTTGTGGAAAAATGAGAACAAAAAGAACTGCCCCTTTCGGAAATACTGCGCACTTGCCAAATCAGCGAATCGACTTTTTATCGAAGATTGCGAAAATTCCGTGCCGAAAAGGAAAAAGCTGTCAAAAAGTAAACCTTTTGACAGCCACATCTTTTTATCTGAATTATAACACGGTTTCATTAAAATAGCAATACTTTTTTCAAAAATTGCAGAAAAATTGTCGAATTTGCAACCGTTTCGATTGGAAAATGCGCAATGTCAAAAAGTTTACTTTATGACATGGTGTACTTTACGCAAATTGCAACAGCGAATTGCGAAAAAATAAAAAAGAAAGAGGACATCAAAATGACAGTAAGCAAAACGGCAAAGGTCTACGAGTTAATCGACAAGAAGGCGGGAAGTAATGAGGCAATGCAAGGGATCCTCCGGCGTTTTTGGATTTCCGTTTACCCTCATGACAGACGCCGCGGTAATTTTCACGCATTACGGTCCGATGGTAAATGAGATCCGAGCTATGTACGGCAGAAGCAGTGTTTCAAAAGATGCGTTGTTGCCGGTAATGAAAGGCGCAAGTTCCGAAATACTTTCGGACTTGGTTTTTGATAAAGTTATCGGTCAAATACCGTTGGTCGGAATTCTATCCAATATAATGTGTGCAAAAGCTATGACATGGAGAATCGGCTTGTTGTTTGCCATCTTGGCGGCAAGAGGCGAAGAGGCAACCGACGAAACCGTAAGGAAAACCTGTATATTGATTCGAACCTTGTTCCCACAAAAAAACACATTCGCATTTAAGAAGCCATCTGTTGTAATCGTAGAAAAATTGCTGAGCTGCGTAGAAAATACCGATTTGGACGATTACGAAACCAAAGTGGAAAAAATACTGGAAAACATTTGATTTGCGAGGACGATACGGTTGCACCGCCGTATTTGCGAAAAGCAATTCAAACAAACGTTCAAGCGAAAAATCGGACGCACCGGCATTGACGTTTTTTTGAGTTAGACGATGTGACAGTCATCGAACACACAAGTAAAAAAGTAATCTCATAGAAAATAGGAGGAAATGAATTGTGAGTTCGGAATCTACTAATTTAAGAATGTTGGCATACGGATTAAAGGGGCACATAGCAAACACGGAGGCGTTGGAAAAGATCATCATAACACACGCGCTTGCGGCGGCGACTGCCGCTGTGGCGTCCGGTTGGATTCCCGAAGCCGGAGGGGCAATTGCGACCGGCGTGGCATTCGGTTTTATATTATCGATGTACTATAAGATCTGCAAAGAATGTAACATAAAGATCAGCAAAAACATGCTTAAAACACTGGCTTCCATTGTTGTTGCAGAAACGGCGGCGTATCTCGCAGTTACGATTGCGGCAGAAGTTGCATTGTCATTTCTTCCGTTATTCGGTAATTTCACTGCAGCTTTTGTTGCCAGCATAGCAAATTTCGGAATGGTTTATGTTGCCGGTGTACTTTTCCTCAAGATGATGGTCAATGTATTCAAGGCGAATATCGATATCAACAACATTTCGGAATCGGATCATGAAGATATCATGAGAAATATTTCAACCGAGGATGCTATCAAAAAAGCGTATAAAGAATCGAAAAACGTTTACAAAGACACAAAAAATGACAAAACCTACAACACCGATGATATCAAGCCGTCCGATGATTAAATAGGTGAATGCGAGCGGAGTGCTATGCATAGACAGCACTCCGTATCGTTTTGACGGAAACGGAAACAACTTTCAAAAATTAAAACAGTATGTGTTGGAATACCGGCATATAAAAAAGAATAAGCAAAAATGCAATAGCAAGCAGCAATATACAGGTTTCCTTATGATTTCGTGTGTTGCCTCTTCTCCTGTTGCCGCCAAGATGGCAAACAACAAGCCGACTTTCCATGTCATAGCCTTTGCACACATTATATTGTATAGAATTCCGACCGGAGAAACCTGACCGATAACTATATCAAAAAGCAAGTCCGAGAGTTTTTCGGACTTGCGCCTTTTATTACCGGAATCAAACCATCTTTTGAAACACTGCTTCTGCCGTAAGATATGGGCTCATTGAGCAAGTTGAACCCGCCTGTGCTTTTTTCGATCGTTGTCACGCTCCTCATTCGGAAAGCACATATGATTCTGTTATAAGAAACTTGATTATTGTTTCATCATAGGCAATCACCCCTTCGATGTCTTATATTTTACAATATCTCAATCGCCCCTCGCCGGCAGTCTGTCTTCGTTCGTTGCTATCATAAATTCATAGGAGATCCGTTGCATTTCGTTAAATCGAATACAACTGTCGAATTATCACGACATATATATCTACCCGTATATAGCAAAAAAAGAACACCTGCGAAAGGTGTTCTTTCTTATGTCAGCATCGACCTATCTTACCGGATCGTCGCCAATCAAGTATTGTCGGCACGGATGAGCTTAACTGCCGTGTTCGGAATGGGAACGGGTGGACCCTCATCGTTTGAGACACTGACTTTGTATTCTTCACGCACTTTCGCGCGTTACTTCCTTTTGGTGCACCTTCAGGGATTCGAACCCGGGACCCACTGATTAAGAGTCAGTTGCTCTACCAACTGAGCTAAAGGTGCATATCCCACTGCTTCTTCCCTTCCCCTGTACCTTCAAAACTGAATAAGACTTCGATTCGTTACTCTTTCTTGTTCAAGCCCTCGGTCTATTAGTATCAGTCAGCTCAATGCGTTACCGCACTTACACCTCTGACCTATCAAACTCGTAGTCTTCAAGTGACCTTACTAGCTTTTGCTATGGGATATCTTATCTTGAGGTGAGTTTCACGCTTAGATGCCTTCAGCGTTTATCTCGTCCATACGCGGCTACCCGGCTGTGCTCCTGGCGGAACAACCGGTGCACCGGTGGTATGTCCATCCCGGTCCTCTCGTACTAAGGACAGCTCCTCTCAAATATCCTGCGCCCACGACAGATAGGGACCGAACTGTCTCACG
>CAYNXA010000052.1:0-10134 GCA_964401015.1 uncultured Oscillospiraceae bacterium | reverse complement strand
GTAAATAAGATTGCGGCACGGATAGAGCGCGTCCGTCCGTTTTTGCGAAATGACGGGGAATTACATGTGCATACGATCGCGAAGAGTCGCGCAGACCGAGCCGTCGGGACGCTTTTCGCACTCGTTGCCATTACCCCGCACAAGACAACTTTCCAGCGTCATGAGCGGCAAACGTCCGTAAGCACAGACGCAATAGCGCGTATCGTCGTTTTTTTGCATATCCCGCACGGCGGCAAGCTTACATTCGGGCGAAAGCACCAACGATCGCAGTCCGAGCGCGCGGTAAAAAGAAGCCGATTCGGAATTGGTTATATTCAGCCCGATTCCGCCGTATATTTCGAGCTGTGCACGGCGGGCAAGGTCGATATGCCCGATGTTGGATACTTCGCAAAAGGCGGCACCGACAGTTTTGGCATTTTCCAAAAGACGAAGCACGATCGGCGCTTCGCTCGGCGTTATGACACGCGGCAATGCAACACCGATACGGCGGCCTTGCGCGAGGATACTTGCTTTTTCCACGTATGTGGAAAAAGCGTGCAGTGGGAAAACGACGCTTTCGATCGACAAATCGATCGGCAAGCCGCCTTTTATATTCTTTTCGAATGTATTCGGGTCGGTCGAATACAGACGTATCGACAAGGACTTTTTCTGTTCACCCAAGCGCCGACAAACATATCCGCTGTCGTTTCGAAGAATCGGCGAAACAGATGTCGCTTTTTCCGAAAGAAGCTCGCAGGCGCGGCGACGAAGGTCGTTAACAAGACTTTGGGGAACAAAACAATGTCCGCTCGGCTCGCAAACTACGTTTTCTTCGCGCAAACCGTACGGCGTATTTCCGGTTTTCAAAAGATTTTTTACAATACTTTCGCGCGTGGCGGGAGCGTTGTCGGCAACCGCAAGGGGCGTATTGCCGCAAACGGAAACCGAACGACATCCGTCATGCAGCACAAGGATCGGTATTTTCCCCGCCGTCGCGTGCATTTCGGCGAAAATTTCGCGTTTCGGGACGGGAATCTGCGTTTCAGCTTCGACGGCTGCCGTCCTGCGTTTGTCGTTCTCGCTTCGCACGCCGTACATGGAAATATTACTCTTTCGTATGGCGTCGGTGAAATAGCGGTCGGTAAAGCCGTTTCGGGAAAACAGATCGGAAAGCGCACGCATTTCGTCGGATGTGGCATTTCGCTTTTCGGTAAGCAAAGTCTTATAGAGCTTTGTCACGAGATACACATAGGCGGGACTTTTCATGCGTCCTTCGATTTTCAACACGTCGACGCCGAGCGAACACAGTTCGGATATATGCTCGGCAAGGCAAAGATCTTTAAGACTCAAAGGAAACCCGCGTTTCTTTTGACGTTCGTGTTCGGGTGGAAAAAGCTCGTATTCCATACGGCAAGGCTGGGCGCACATACCGCGATTTCCGCTTCTGCCGCCAACGATCGACGAAAATAGGCACTGACCCGAATGGCAAACACACAAGGCACCGTGGGCGAAAATTTCGGTTTCGCAGGGCGTATTTTCGGTAATGGCACGAATCGAACTTTGTGAAAGCTCACGTGCCAAAACGATACGCGAAAAACCGACACGGTGTAAAAGTTCCGCTCCCTCACGATTGTGGCAAGCGCATTGTGTGCTCGCATGTATCTCAAGCGAGGGCATTTCTTTTCGTATCAAAGCGGCAAGTCCCATATCCTGTACGATAAAGCAATCGGCACCGAGATTTGCCGCCCTTTCGATAAAACGCAAAGCGTCCTCAAACTCGCGGTCGTAACAAAGCGTATTGACGGTTATGTTACTTTTCACACCGAATGTTCGGCAAAGCCGCAAAGCGTCGCGAAACTCATCGTCAGTGAAATTTTTGGCGCCTTGGCGTGCGTGAAATTCACCTGCTCCGAAATAAACTTCGTCGGCTCCGCCCGAAACGGCTGCCGTTAAGGCTTCGTACGAGCCTGCCGGCGAGAGCAAATGCGGGGTCTTGTTTTGTTGCATAATGCTTCTTCCCTATCCTCTTGTTTTGTCTCACACGCTTTCGTTCGGTTTTGCCGCCGACAAATCGGCAACCGTGTCGGAAAGTGCGGCGGACTGCTTTTCGAAAAGCGAGGTTTGTTCTTTATCGGGAAACAAAACTTCGGCGCAGCTTTTGCGCGATTGTTCGGAACGTGCGGACGATTTGTTGTTCGCCTTTTCTTTTTCCAAAAGGTCGGCAAGCTCCATGCAAACGAACAAAGCCGCTTTTTGTCCCGAAGCGCCCGAAAGCTGTGCGCGTTCCAGTCGTTCGCGCACCGTATCCTCCAATCGGCGAATGTAAGACTCGTCCTCATCGGTTGTGATACTGAAGCCCGAACCTCCGAGACGAATGGTATAGGTATTGTTCATGCCGAAATTCCTTTCCGAACCGATCGGTTTGACTTTTTTTGAATAAAATCGATTTGTTCAAAAAAAGCTGTTGCATTACGATTCATCTTATATTATAATATAAAAATGTGATAAAATAAACAGTTTTTGCGGAATTTCCGAAAAATTCGTCGAAAAGGGGGGCTGTTTTATGCGATTGGGGAAGATTCGGACGCATTTTTTCGCCGTAATGCTCACGGTTTCCGTACTGTTGTCCGGATTGTCGGTGATGACATACAAGACCGACGCGATTTCGTTTCTGTTCGGTACGGTCGGTATTATCGCGATTCCTTTTGAAAAAGCGGCGGATTTTGTGAGCGATACCTTGACACAGGCGGCGGCGCATTTTGAAAGCATCGACAAATTGCAAAAAGAAAACGAAAAACTGCGTGAAGAAAATGCGCGTCTATTAAGCGAAAATCGCGAAAGCATCCTTACGGCGGAAGAAAACAAGTGGCTTCGCAATTTTTTGAAATTGAAAACCGAGCGTACCGAGCTTTCGTTCATCAATGCCAAGATCGTTGCACGTGACGTCGGATATATTCGCACGTTTACGTTGGATAAAGGCAGTTTTCACGGAATCGAAACCGATATGCCCGTTATAACCGAAAACGGACTTTTGGGACTTGTCACCGAAGTGGGACCGCACTCCGCGCGCGGTATTTCGATCTTAAACCACAACGTCTCTCTCGGTGTGTATATGGAACGCACCATGACGTCGGCAATTTTGACCGGCTCGTTTGAATTGTATGAAAGCGGGCTTTGCAAAGTCGTGAATCTGCCGTCGAACACCGACGTTTTGGTCGGTGACCTTGTTTATACATCGGGATACGGCAGTGTCTATCCCAAAGATATCGTGATCGGAACCGTCGTGAGTATCGAACCGAATCCTTCCAATTACACCCTGTCCGCCATCGTCCGGCCGTCTGCCGATATGAGTCTTTCGGACTACGTGATGGTCGTGACCGACAGTGAAACCGTTTACGAATGAGGTGAAAGCATGAACGCAAATGATTCCCATACGATTGCCGCTCTTTCGACCGCTGTCGGAAAAGCGGGCATAGCCGTTGTGCGCATTTCGGGAGATGACTGCTTTTCGGTCGTCGAAAAAGTTTTCTTTCCGCGTTCGGGAAAAGCAATCACCGAATACCCTACAGCTCGTGCGATATACGGAAATATCTTTTACAACGGCGAAGTGATTGATGACGGGCTTTGCACGGTATTTCATGCGCCGCACTCCTATACGGGTGAAAACACCGCCGAAATCAGCTGTCACGGAAGCGAATTGGGTGTTTCACTGCTCTTGTCGGCACTCTATGCCGCCGGTGCGAAACCGGCCGGTGCAGGTGAATTTACCAAGCGCGCTTTTCTGAACGGAAAATTGTCCTTATCGCAAGCCGAGGCGGTCGGCGAACTGTTGGAAGCCGAAAGTACGGCGGCGCTTCGCTTATCTCACGCCAAAACGGCGGGAGCGTTGTCCGAAAAGCTGTCCGATTTGCAAGAACGCATTACCGATATTTTGGCGTCGGTATATGCGGTTATCGATTATCCGGACGAAGATCTAAGTGAGCTTTCTCCGAACGAAATGAAAGAGAAACTTGACGATATTTTCGGCGAACTTACCGCCTTATGCGACAGCTATTCGGGCGGTCGCGCGATCGTGAGCGGAATTCCCACCGTGATAGCGGGACTTCCGAACAGCGGAAAGTCGTCGCTTTTGAACCTTCTCACCCGAAGCGAGCGGGCAATCGTGACCGACATTGCCGGTACGACACGCGACGTCATCACCGAAAAAGCGCAGATCGGAAACGTTTTGCTCCGTTTGTCGGACACGGCGGGGCTTCGAAAAACCGATAATGCCGTCGAGCAGATCGGCGTCGAACGCGCCAAAAAAGCGCTGGATGATGCGGAATTGATTCTTGCCGTTTTGGACGGAAGCGAAGCGATGTCCGACGAGGAGCGGCAATTTGTACGCTTGATTTTGAACCGACGCGAACAACGCGTGATTTGGATCCTGAACAAATCCGACCGTTCGATAAACGAAGAAAAGAAAGCCGAACTTGCCGAAACGGTCGGTGACACACCTCTTTGCTTCTCGGCAAAATGCGGTGACGGAAAAGACCTTTTGCGGGAGCGTTTGGAAACCTACTACCCCGCCGGCGATAAAGCGATTCGCGAGGGAAGCATCGTGACGAGCGCACGTATGTATGCGGCGCTGTGCGGCGCAAGAGAGCATGTCGGTGATGCTCTGTGTACCTTGCGCGATTTCACGCCCGATCTTGCGGGGACCGATTTGGAGCAAGCTTTGCAAGCCTTATCCGAAGCCGACGGAAGAAGCGTCAGTGCGGAAATCGTCGACCGCATTTTTGCAAAATTCTGCGTCGGGAAATAATCGCGCGTATCGCATCGGTACACGACAAATACGCAAAACCATAAGAAAAGCCTTTGACGAGTGCGTTTTTTCGGCTCGCAAAAGGCTTTTTGTATTTTATCATCGAATACGCGAGACGGCATACAGAAAGCGATCCACTTCGTTTTTCGTGTTGTTGTGCCCGAAAGAAACGCGTACGCCGCCGCTTGTTCCCGTGCCGAGTGCTTCGTGTGCCGTCGGGGCACAATGCAAGCCGCTTCGGGTACAGATACCCACCTCGGAAAGAGCGGCGGACAGTCGGTCCGGCGGGACTCCGTCTTTGTTGAACAAAATGACCGGTGCTTTTACCCCGTAATCGCCGTACACACGAATACCGTCAATGGCTTGCAATCGGTCACTGCAATAGCGTGTCATATGCAACGCTTTTCCGAAAATCGTTTCGACGCCAACCCCCAACACATACGAAATCCCCGCCGTAAGTCCGCAGATACCGGGCGTGTTTTGTGTGCCCGCTTCGAGTCGTTCGGGAAGCAATTCCCCCATTTCCCTGCTTTCGGATTGCATACCGTTTCCGCCTTCGGCAAGCGGGAGCGGATTGATTTCCTTGTTGGTACAAACCAAAAAACCGGTTCCTTGCGGGCCGTAAAGACCTTTATGCCCCGCAAAACAATAGATGTCGGCGCCGACAGTCGAAATGTCCAGCGGAAGGATACCGCCCGCTTGGGCACAATCGACGATACAAAGGATTCCGCGTGCGCGACAGATCGCGGCGATCGCCCGCAACGGCAAAAGCTTTCCGCAAACATTCGATGCGGCGGTGACGACGGCAACGCGGGTGTTCTCGCGTAAAGCGCGTTTGAAACAATAGACGGTTTGTTCGTCCTCATCGTCGGTTGCGTCGAACATGGTATAGGTAATATGCCGCGTTTGCGAAAGGGTATACAGCGGCCGCAAAACCGAATTGTGTTCCAAATTGGAAAGCACAACGTGGTCACCGTTTTTCACAACACCCTTTAGAGCGATATTCAACGCATACGTGGTATTTTGCGTAAAAACGACGCGTTCGGGCGCATCGAAATTCAAAAGACGGCAAATCGATTCGCGACATTCGTAAATCGCACTTGAAGCGCGAAGCGACAAAATATGCCCGCTTCGCCCCGGATTTCCGCCTTTTTCCGTAATTGCTTTTTGCATGGCAAAAAGCACGGACGGCGGCTTCGGCCAACTTGTGGCGGCATGATCGAGATATATCGGCTTTTCCATATCAATCCACCTACTCAATACCGTATGATTTCGACGATTCGAATGTTTTCTTCCTCAAGCAAGCGTTCGGCAAGATCGAGCTTGCTTCTTTCGATTCGCAGTCCGTATCCGCACCCTTTCAGCGAGCGGTTTTTATTCAGCTTTTCCAAACGGGTTCCGATTCCCTGCCGCGCAAGAATTCCTTGCGCTTTCAATGCATAGGTCACGGAGCTCATAACCAATATGCTGTATATCATAACAAATGCGCTCCTTTTTCAGCTTGATTTCCACTTCCCTACTGTGCAGTATATGATCGGCACACATTGTTTGCGACAAAGCTTTTGCGCAAAAAAAGCCCGCCGTGAAAAGGCGGGCAAATATATCGGTAACGGCAACGCGCTTGGGCAAAAACTCAAAATGCCTGTGCCGTATAATTGGAAAGACGAAGAATGGTGGCAATGGCTTGCTGTCTTGTATAGATACCTTTCGGAGAAAACTCGGTATCCGAAACGCCGTTCATGATTTTGGCGGATGACATGGCACCGATCGCATCGATCGCCCAATCGTTTGCCGAATCGAGGTCGGAATAGGTTGCTTTTTCCGAGGGGATTCCGATTCCGCATTGACGGTAGCTTGCAAGGCGGTAGAGGATCGTTGCCGCTTCTTCGCGCGTTATCGAGCGTTCGGGTGCAAATAAGTCGTTCCCTACCCCGCGGATTATTCCCGCCGCCGACAACGCTTTCACGTCAAGATCCGAACAGTCGGCGTATTCGACTTCGACCGATTCGTCGGCAACGGTCAAAACATACCGTGCGCGTTCCCCGGATTGGAGCGAATCGCCCGACGGCAGAACGTCGTTTGCCACCAACGATAGGGCAAGTTTGCAAAATTCCAACCGTGTAATGGGAGCGGTATACTTGTTTGCCAAATCGTAAGGCAAAAGTTTTTTCGCGGCTGCCTTTTCGATTTCTTCTTTTGCCCACTCATCGCACCCTTCGGTCGACAAAAGATTTTTGTCGGGATAATACGGTGCGTCGTTATCGGTAACGTCGCGTGCCGACGACCGATATTTTTCGCGCTGTTGCCTATCGGCTGTCAAAAGCGCATTGACGGCATTTCCGCGCATGGGACGGTATATCACGTAGTTTTGTTCAAAACCGTTCGGCACTTGACCGAACTGCGCCGTCAGGACATTCCCGCCGTCATACACCGTGACCGTTTTGTTTCCGTCGGCGGAACGAAGTAGGTAATACCCGTCCGTAAAGCTCGATTCGTCAACGTGGGAAAAGGCTCTTTCGCAATTGAAATTCCAAATCACCGAAAGAAACGTATCCACGTCATCTTCATCCAGATCCGCACAAGTACCGTCGCCGTACACCAGCGTTACGCCGCCGATCTCGGCTTTGCTTTCAAAAGGCGTCGCTTCGTGGAAGAAGAGTTCGGCTTCATACGGCTCGGTCGCGGGCATTTCGGTACATTCGGGAAGCTTTACTTTCTTTTTTCGAATCGTTCCGTCGGGATCCGTGTCCAAATACGAAACCGTATCGTCCTCATTGAGGGTATAAAAACCTTTGCGTAACGGCAAAATAACGGTGCCGTTTCGGTCCATCACGCCGTATTCGGAGCGGGTCGCAAGGTCGGAAAACAGAACATAGTGCCCATTTGTGGTACTGAAATACACGTTTTCGAAAAACGGTGTCGTTTGCGTGTCGGTATCGGCATCGTACAGTGCAAAACCGCTTTCGCTTTGCAAAACATAGCAGTTTAAGTACCGTTGCGAAAAATCGCTCGTATACAGTTCTTTGTAAACGGTAACCGTGTTCCCGTCGACCGTCAATCGATCACCGACCTTGATCGCCTCGGCGGAAACGATCGGAAAGGAACAGGCGGAAGAACCCGTCACAAGAGCACACAGAATAAACGTGCCGATTCGTTTTTTGAAGTTCATACGAATATTGCCTCCTTTAGATTTTGTGATTGTTGCTTTTCTGCACAGTATATAGGACGAAACAAAAAAAGAAAAGTTCCAAATGTTGATAAAATTTGAAATGTTTTTTACATTCGGGCAAAATTCACACGGACATTCGACCGAAAAGAACGAAAAGCGAGAAAAGCAGACTTTTTTTCGGAAAAAGCTCTTGAATTTTTGCGCGCACTGCTATATAATAAGGATAAATGTGAATGTGTAACATTTTTGCATTTTGCGCATAAAAAGGAAACGGAGGATCTCATTATGCCCATTACTTGTAAATCCGACTACTTAAAGAGCTTTGTCAACGATTCCGACATTGCCGCCATGCTTCCCAAGCTTGAAAACGCACACAAGCTTCTCACCGAAAAGAGCGGTGCCGGCAACGATTTTCTCGGCTGGTATGACCTGCCCTTCAATTACGACAAAGACGAATTTGCCCGTATCAAAAAGGCTGCCGAAAAAATCAAGAAAGACAGCGAAATCTTCGTTGCCATCGGTATCGGTGGTTCGTATCTCGGCGCACGTGCCGCCATCGAATTCATCAAATCGCCCTATTACAACAACATGAAGAAAGACACCCCCGATATCTACTTTGCGGGCAATACGATCAGTTCCTCTTCCCTCGCCGAGCTTCTTGCCATTTGCGAGGACAGAGATTTTTCGATCAACGTTATTTCGAAGTCGGGCACCACGACCGAGCCCGGCGTTGCGTTCCGTGTGTTCCGTGAGCTTCTCGAAAAGAAATACGGTAAAGAGGGCGCGGCAAAGAGAATTTATATCACGACCGATAAGGCTCGCGGCAATCTCAAAAAGTTTGCCGATGCGAACGGTTGCGAAACTTTCGTTATTCCCGACGATGTCGGCGGCCGTTATTCGGTTTTGACAGCATGCGGCTTGCTTCCCATTGCGGTTGCGGGAATCGATCTCGACGCGATCATGCGCGGCGCACAGAAAGCAGCAAGCTCGCTCAAAGAATGTGATATCGAAAAGAACGACGCTTACAAATATGCCGTACTGCGCAACGTGCTTCTCGGAAAAGGCAAGGTCATGGAGATCATGGCATGCTACGAACCTGCGTTCCAATACATGAACGAATGGTGGAAACAGCTTTACGGCGAGAGCGAAGGTAAAGACGGCAAAGGTATCTTCCCCGTTTCGGTTATCTATTCCACCGATCTTCACTCGCTCGGACAGATCGTACAAGAAGGTCAGCGTAACATCTTCGAAACAGTTGTCGATATAAAAAAGTCGAATCATACCGTTGTGATCCCCAACGACGAAGAAAACATCGACGGCATGAACTTCTTGTCGGGTAAGGAGCTTACTTTCGTTAACAAGAGCGCCTATATGGGTACGGTTTTTGCACATCTCAGCGGCGGTGTTCCGAATATTATTCTCGAATTGGATTCGAGAAGCGAAGAAGATTACGGTTATATGGTATACTTCTTTGAACTGGCTTGTGCGATTTCCGGTTATATTCTCGGCGTAAATCCCTTTAATCAGCCCGGTGTCGAAGCCTACAAGAAGAACATGTTTGCTCTTCTCGGAAAGCCCGGCGAAGAAAACGAAAAGCGCAAGGCCGAACTTGACGCTTTGATGGAAAGCTTTCGCTGAAAACCGAAAATGATTTTGTCAATTCTACACCGCAGAGCAGATTGCTCCGCGGTGTAGTTTTATGTTTTTCGAAACAAACGGAAGTATTTTTTCGAAAGCTATTGCAATTATGTCGAAAAAAAGGTATAATATTTCCGTTGAGATTTGCACGGCAAGTCTTTCTTGTCGTGTCCCTATCGGAATCTAAGCAATCATACATGGGAGGATAAATCATGTTAACAGCAATCGTAGGTATCAACTGGGGCGACGAGGGCAAAGGTCGTATGGTCGATCTGCTTTCGGAAAATTCCGAAATCGTCGTTCGCTATCAGGGCGGAAACAACGCCGGTCACACTGTCGTAAATGACCGCGGTGAATTCAAACTGAATCTTCTTCCGTCGGGTATATGCCGTCCCGACGTTGTAAACGTACTCGGTCCCGGTATGGTTATCGATATTTGTCATTTGGCGGGTGAGATCGGTCGACTTCGCGACGCGGGCGTTGAAATCTCGCCGAAAAATCTGAAGATCAGTGACAAGGCAACCATTTGTATGCCGTACCACGT
>CAYNXA010000051.1:0-10172 GCA_964401015.1 uncultured Oscillospiraceae bacterium | reverse complement strand
TAATTGGAATGTGTGTATTGGTTTGTCTGCTTGGGTGGCACACACCTACGGTGAGTATTCCCGCGCCTGCGGCGCACACGAAATTTGCGTTAGTGGGAAATTTAGTCGCGCCGCAACCCCGTGGGAGGGGCACAGCGAATCGCTTCATCCTTCCCTCGCTTCCCTTGTGTAAACGGGGTGGCATGCCGCAGGCATGGCGGAGGAATTATCAAAATTGTGTCGACGAAAATCTCAACGCGATCTGCGAGATTTTTGTTCTCATTTTCAACTTTCCACTTTTAACTACCAACTTTCCTGCGCCCGTAGGAGCAGGGGTCACTTACCGTTAGGTGCACCGCAAGGTGTTATACGTCGATATTGGTCGCGTATTTGGCGTTATCCTGAATAAAGGCGCGGCGGGGTTCAACCTTTTCGCCCATGAGAAGCGAGAAAGTCTCGTCGGCGGCATACGCGTCCTCGATATTCACGCGCACAAGCGTGCGTCGTTCGGGGTCCATGGTAGTTTCCCAAAGCTGTTCGGCGTCCATTTCACCGAGACCTTTATAGCGCTCAGCATCGGCATTGCCGCCCAATTCGGCGATATACAGATCGCGCTCTTCGTCCGAGAACGCATAGCGTTGTTGTTTGCCTTTGAATACCTTATAAAGAGGCGGCATGGCGCAGAAAATATGTCCCTCTTCGATAAGCGGGCGCATATGACGGAAGAAGAAAGTCAAAAGCAAGGTCTTGATATGCGAACCGTCGACATCGGCATCCGCCATGATGATGATCTTTCCGTAACGGAGCTTTTTGATATCGAATTCATCGCCGACGCCGCAACCGAGCGCCACGATGATCGGCGTGATCTGCACGCTCGACAAAATACGGTCAAGGCGCGCTTTTTCAACGTTCAAGATCTTACCGCGCATCGGCAAAATTGCTTGGAATTTGCTGTCACGTCCATCCTTGGCGGTACCGCCTGCCGAATCTCCCTCGACGAGGAACAATTCGGAATCTTCGATCGAACGCGATTGACAGTCGGCGAGCTTATCGGGAAGCACCATGCCCTCCAGCGCCGTCTTGCGGCGGGTCAATTCGCGGGCTTTTCGCGCAGCCTCGCGGGCACGCGACGCGGTGAGCGCTTTTTCGAGAATGATCTTTCCGACCGCCGGATTTTCTTCGAGATAGGCGGCGAACTTTTCGTTCATGACGCTTTCGACGAACGGCTTGATGTCGGCGTTGCCGAGCTTACTCTTGGTCTGTCCTTCGAATTGCGCTTCGGGGAGCTTCACGCTGACGATAGCACAAATACCCTCGCGAAAATCTTCGCCCGACAGATTCTTGTCGGAATCCTTGAGAAAACCGTATTTGCGGGCATAATCGTTCAAGATCTTGGTCAGCGCATTCTTAAAGCCGGTTTCATGCGTACCGCCCTCGATTGTGTGAATGTTGTTGGCAAAAGTGATGAGGGTCTCGTTATAGGTATTGTTGTATTGCAGAGCAACTTCGCACGAAACGTCGCCTTTTTTGCCCGAAACGTAAATAACATCGGGGTGCAACAATTCACAATGCTTTTTGCGATTGAGATGTTCGACAAAACTGCGAATACCGCCCTCGAAATGCAGGATCTTGTGCCGAACGGCGGAGGCTTTTTCGACAACGATTCGCCGGATTCCCTCGGTTTCTTCGGCATCTTCGGCTTCGTCGGCATTTCCCGATGCCGCCGACGTTTCCGCGTCCGCGTCTCCTACCGTTTCGGTGGGATTTCCGCTGTTTGCGGCGGCCTCGTCGCTTGCGGCGTTCATATCTTCGGCAATATCCTCCGACGAAACGTCCTCGGCGTCGGTACGCAGGTCGTTCAATTCGATACAAAGCCCCGCGTTAAGGAACGCTTGCTCACGCAAACGGTTTAATACCGTTCCGTAATCGAACACCGTTTCGTCGAATATTTCGGGGTCGGGCTTAAAGCGCACATACAAGCCGTGGTCGTCGGTTTCGCCCTCGTCGGACAGCGGACGAACAACATGTCCGCGCTCGAATCGCTCGGCGTATTTCCGACCGTCGTGGCAGTTGACGATCTCGGTCCATTCGGACAGCGCGTTTACAACCGACGCACCTACACCGTGCAAGCCGCCCGAAATCTTATAGCCGTCGCCGCCGAACTTACCGCCGGCATGCAATACAGTAAATACCACTTCTACGGTAGGAATACCCATTTTCGGGTGAATACCCGACGGCACACCGCGTCCGTTATCTTTTACCGATACCGAATTGTCCTCGTGAATGGTCACGATGATCTTGTCACAAATACCCGCGAGTGCTTCGTCGATTGAGTTGTCGACAATCTCGTAGATCAAATGGTGCAAGCCGCGCGCCGACGTCGAGCCGATATACATACCCGGACGCTTGCGGACCGCTTCGAGTCCTTCGAGTACCTGAATCTGGCTGTCGTCGTATTTATGCATCGATTGATCGACGTTGGTGTCGGACAGCTTTACCTCACCGTCATCGAGAACGGCTTCGGTTAGGTTCTTTTCGTTTTCAGTCATGTTTGTTTTGTTCCTTTCTTACGTTTCGCGTTTCGCCCCACCGTTTTGCGATGTCAATGCATGGTAAAGACGAAAAGCCAAGCAAGCGCGAAAACGTCGTGGGCACTTATTCTTTCACGCAGATTCCCAGATCGTCCAATGCTTTCTTGTCGACCGGCGACGGACACATGGTCATCAATTCCGACGCGTTTTGTACTTTCGGGAATGCGATTACGTCGCGCAAACTTTGGCATTTGAAAAGTTGCATGCACAGGCGGTCAAGACCGATTCCCATGCCGCCGTGCGGAGGCGCGCCGTACTTAAAGGCTTCCAGCAGGAAGCCGAATTTTTCGTAGGCTTCCTCGTCGGTAAAGCCCAAGAGATTGAACATGCGGTTTTGCAGTTCCGGATTGGTAATACGAATCGAACCGCTCGAAAGTTCGATACCGTCGAGTACAAGGTCATACGCTTTCGCGCGCACGCGGGCTTTGTCGGTTTCGAGATAATCGATACATTCGTCAAGCGGCGCGGTAAAAGGATGGTGCATGGCGTCCCAATTGCCTGTTTCTTCGTTGTATTCGAAAAAGGGAAATTCGGTAATCCACAAAAGTCCGATTCCGTTCTTTTCGACGCCGATACGGTTTGCCGTTTCGGTACGCAGTACGCCGAGCTGTGCCAGCAACTTCGACGTATTGGTATCGGCAAGAATCAAGATCACATCGCCTTGTTTTGCGTCCGCTTTTGCGAGAATCGCGTTCATTTCGTCCTCGGTCATGAATTTCGCGAAAGACGAAGCCACACCGTCGGGCGTGAGACGAATCCATGCCAAACCTTTGGCACCGACGCTCTTGGCAAAATCGGTCAATTTGTCGATTTCCTTGCGGGTCAGGATACCGACGGCATTATCGGCTTTGATGGCACGAACCGAGCCGCCGCCCGCGATAGCCGAGGTAAATACCGAGAAGCCGCAATCGCGCACTTGTTCCGACAGATCGAAAATTTCCATGCCGTAGCGCACATCGGGCTTATCCGAACCGAAGCGTTCCATCGCTTCGCGATAGGTCATGCGGGGAAGCGGAAGCGTAAGGTCGATGTCGAGAATTTCTTTGAAAATGCGCTTCATATAGCCCTCGCCCATCGCCAAAACGTCATCGGTGTCGACAAACGACATTTCAAGGTCGATCTGAGTAAATTCGGGCTGACGATCGGCGCGCAAGTCCTCGTCACGGAAGCAACGTGCAATCTGCATATAGCGGTCAAATCCCGCTACCATCGAAAGCTGTTTATAGAGCTGAGGCGACTGCGGAAGCGCATAGAACGAGCCGGGATGAACACGGCTGGGCACAAGATAATCGCGCGCGCCCTCGGGCGTCGAACGGATCATCATCGGCGTTTCGATTTCGATAAAGCCGTTTTCGTCGAAATAATCGCGGGTCACTTTGGCAACCTTATGGCGCATCAAAATGTTTTTCGCAAGGTCGGGGCGACGCAGGTCGAGATACCGGTATTTCAAACGCAATTCTTCGTTGCAGATGGAATTTTCGACGATTTCGAAAGGCGGAGTTTGCGATTCGCCGAGAATCTTCAATTCGGTAACGAAAATCTCTACCGCACCGGTAGGAATGTTGGCGTTCTTGCTCGATCGTTCGCGTACCGTACCGACCGCACCGAGAACGTATTCGCTTCGTGCGGAAAAAGCCTTGTCATGCACCGCCTTGTCGGTGGTGTCGTCGAATGCCAATTGTACGATACCCGTGCGATCGCGCAAGTCGATGAAAATAAGACTGCCCAAATCGCGCTGTTTTTGAACCCAGCCCATGACGCAAACGGTGCGTCCGACGTCTTTTTCACTCAGCGTGCCGCAATAATCGGTACGTTTCATGTTTCCCAAAAATTCTGCCATTTCGGTTTCCTTCTTTCGTGAATATCTTTCGTGTATGTTCTTTCGTGAATATCTTTTGTGAATGGGTTTGTTGCATAAAGTGCCCCGCATTTACCCTCTGTGTTGTGAAGACTTCCTCCGTCACGGCTTCGCCGTTCCGCCAAAGCAACTTGCTGCTTATCCTTTACACAAGGGGAGGCAAGAAAGAGAGGTGGGATACTCACCGTTAGGTGCGTTAGGTGCACAAATTCTTTATATCGTCGATCGCCATGCGCGCATTTTCGCCGCCGCGCATCGACCGCAATTCGCAAATGCCCTCGTCCAATTCACTGTCGCCGAGCACCACAACAAATTCCGCGCCGATCTTGTCGGCATATTTCATTTGCGCTTTCACGCTCCGTCCGGTGATATCGCAATCGGCGGGCACACCCGCGTCACGCAGGGCACAAACGATCTCTTGTGCTTTCAATTCGGCGCGCGCCCCCATCGGCGCGATATATAAGAGCGGTTTTTGATTTTCGGGCAGTGCTTCGCCGCGTCGTTCGGCATTTTTCTTCATCGCCAAAACAAGACGGGTGATGCCCAATCCGAAGCCGATTCCGCAAAGGTCGGGGCCGTCCAATTCTTTCACCAGACCGTCGTAGCGACCGCCGCCGCAAACAGTGCTTTGCGCACCGATATCGTCCGAAATAAATTCAAATACCGTGCGGGTGTAATAGTCCAATCCACGCACAATGCGGGGATTTATCGTATAATCGATGTTCATGACGCGCAAAGTATCTTCGAGGGTTTGCATATGCGCCTTGCAATCGTCGCACAAATAATCAACGGTTTTCGGGGCGGCATCACACAGAGCACCGCAAATGGGGCTCTTGCAGTCGAGGATACGAAGCGGATTGGTTTTCAAGCGCTCTTTACAGGTATCGCACAATTCGTCGCGATGTGCCGCGAAATAGTCGGTCAATGCCGCATGATACTGCGGACGACAATTCGGACAGCCGATCGAATTGATATGCAACCGCGCGTTCACACCCAAGCGTTTCAAAACCGTATCGGCAACCGAAATAACGGTAGCGTCAGCAGTCGCTTTCGATGTGCCGAACATTTCGACACCGAATTGATAAAATTCGCGTGAACGACCGGCTTGCGGCTTTTCGTAACGGAAAAAGTTGGTCAAATAGTAAAGACGAAGCGGCATGGGTTCGTTGTGAAGTCCGTTTTCGATAAGGCTTCGCACCACACACGCCGTCCCTTCGGGACGCAGACAAAGTTCGTTTCCGTCGCGATCGTCCATCGTAAACATTTCTTTTTGAACAATGTCGGTCGTTCCGCCGACACCGCGCTTAAAAAGTCCCGATTGTTCGAAGGTCGGAAATTTGATTTCGTTAAAGCCGTAACACGCCGTCACGTCTTTGACCGTTTCTTCGATCTTGTGCCAAAGCGGTGTTTCGTCGGGCAGAATATCCAGAGTTCCTTTTGGTTTGCGTATCATGGTTGTATGGATTCCTTTCGGTTAAATTTTCGAATGAATTTTGGGAGGATTCTCAAATTTACGACGGCGTGAATTTCGTGCGCGCCCCGCAGGGGCGGGGTCACTCACCGTTAGGTGTGCGCTCCAAAATATCGGCAATGCGCTTGCAAGCGAATCCGTCGCCGTAAGGGTTTTCGGTATGCGCCATGGTGTCGTATGCGACCTTGTTTTCCAAAAGCTCTTTGAAATTGCGATAAATGACCTCTTCGTCGGTACCGACGAGCTTCAGCGTTCCCGCCTTAATGCCCTCGGGGCGTTCGGTCGTATCGCGCATAACAAGCACTGGTTTTCCGAGGCTCGGTGCTTCTTCTTGGATTCCGCCGCTGTCGGTCAAGATCAAATAACTGCGGGCAAGGAAATTGTGAAAATCCAATACTTCCAACGGTTCGATGATGTGAATCCGATCGCAACCGCCGAGCTCTTCGTCCGCCGCCTTGCGCACAACGGGATTCATATGAATCGGATAGATGGCTTTTACATCGGGATGTTCGTCCATAATGCGACGGATCGCACGGAACATATGATGCATGGGCTCACCGAGATTTTCGCGGCGATGCGCCGTGATGATGATGAGTCGGCTGTCCGATGCCCAATCGAGTTCGGGGTGGGTATAATCGTCGCGCACGGTCGTTTTGAGCGCATCGATCGCCGTGTTGCCCGTAACGTAAATGCCGTTCGGGTCTTTGCCCTCGGAAAGCAGATTTTGTTTGGCAAGTTCGGTAGGCGAAAAGTTGTATTTTGCCACAATGCCGACCGCCTGACGGTTAAATTCTTCGGGATAGGGGCTGTAAATGTTGTAGGTTCGCAAGCCCGCTTCGACATGACCGACGGGAATCTGCTTGTAAAAACAGGCAAGTGCCGTCACAAAAGTCGTCGACGTGTCACCGTGAACCAGCACGACATCGGGCTTCGCTTCGTCCAAAACCGCCCCGATACCGCCGAGAATGCCGGTCGTGATGTCGAAAAGGGTTTGTCCGCTTTTCATGATCGACAGGTCGTAATCGGGTCGAACATCAAACGCCTCCAGCACTTGATCGAGCATTTGACGGTGCTGACCGGTCACGCATACAAGCGTTTTCAGATTTTTTCGCGTTTTCAGCTCGTTTACGAGCGGACACATTTTGATAGCTTCGGGACGCGTCCCGAATACAAGCATTACGGTTTTCATAAATCGGTTACCGACTTTCTTTTTGATAAATTTCGTTTGTTTACGGTTTTGCGCTTCCTTTGCCATTCCCATTGCTATCGTAGGATTTGCCGCGTGTCTTGTCGGTTTTGGCGCTTTTTATCGAAGCGTGCAAAAAGGACTAATGCACAAAACTTTTCAGCATAAACGCACCGAACGGCGCTTTGTTCTGGGCATAGAGATAGGAAAATTTCGCGTCATTTTCGATGACCGACGAAAAAAGTTCATAGGAAGCGATAGCGAAATCGGGGAATCCCTCGCCGTAGGCAAAAGCAATATCGTAAACACGATTTTCGAGCACCTTGCGCATGGCAAGCGCCGAATCGTTGCTTCGCAAATAATAATAGGTCCACGCGGTTTCGACCACATTTTCGGGATAGGACGCTTCGTATGCATACAGCGCCGTCAAAATCCTACCGCTAAGGTCGGAATCACTCACGCCCTGCGGAACGCTGTATCCGCAAACCGTTCGGTCGACGCGGGAACAGACTTCTTCGTTCGGGAAACGAGTCGGCAACGGCAAAATGCCCCAATCGACATCGGCATACGCCAGCGTTGTCGCATACGAAAGCCGCTCGGCAAAGAAACACAGCCGCCCCTCGCAAAAGGCATCGAACGACGTCGAATCGTTCGGGAAAAGCGCGTCGTTTTCGGCGCACAGGTTCTTTATGATCGAAATATAGTCGTCCTCGGGCGAAATATCATAATCCATGGCATAAAGACCGTCGTCATCACGAGTAAAATACTTCTTCCCGAACGAAGCGAACACCGCGTCGGCGAAGATACTTTTGTCGCTCGTGCCGTATCCGTAACGGTCGACCGCCGCTCTCATGCGGGAATTTTCGTCGAGATCGGCAACCGCCGCCTCGGCAATGATGAGGAAATTGTCCCATGTCCATTCGCCGTGGCGCATAAGGTTTTCGATATCGAATCCGAGCGAATCGGTGAGCGTTTTGTTGTAATAAAGACACCAGGTCGAGCGCTCGTCAAACGCCGCGTCGCCGTATATGCCGTACACCGTTTCGGCAACCGTCAGCGGAGCGATCTCCTGCGCAATATAATCGGCGTCGTAATCGAAAAAAGGAACCGAATAGAGATTCATCAAAAGTCCGCGTCCCGCCAAATTCGCCGTCGCGTTCATCGGTATATACAAAATGTCGGCATACGGTGCGTGGGCGCTTTGGGCTTGCAAACCACTTTGGATCGTCGCTTCGTCGGCGTCGACCGTGCGAATTTTGATGTTGAATTTTTCTTCAATGGCGCGGTTTCGCGCATACAGCGCACTGCCGATGATCCCGCTGTCGGTTTCGCTGTCGACAAACGCCGCGTCGGTGGTGGCGATGACAAATTCGCGCCCGCCGTAATCAACCGACGGAAGTGCCGCAAAGAAATCGAACCGTTCGGGTTCCGCGCCCGCTCCCGCGTCAAAATCGGTTTCCCCGACGGCGATTGGATTTTCGCCGTTTTCGGCAGTGTTCAACGGATCGTTTCCTTCGTCGGAGTCTGCCTCGGAAAAGCAAGAAGTCAAGAGCGTCGCGCCGACAAGCACATAGGCGAACAAACGCAAGATTCGATTTTGGAAAACGTGCTTGTGCATAATACACTCCTTGTCATGAAATCGGTGCACGGACGGAGAAGAACCCCCGCAAGCATTATTGAATCGTTTCGCCTTTTTCGAGCTTTTCGATCAAATCGACGCGGTTTTGATGCCGTCCGCCCTCAAATTCGGCGGTCAGGAAAGCATCGACCAACATTTTCGCCGTTTCGATACCGATCACGCGCGCGCCGAAACACAAAACATTGGCGTTATTGTGCATACGGGTTAATTTCGCGCTGTACACTTCGCTGACGGCGGCGGCGCGGATTCCGTCGATCTTGTTTGCCGCCATCGACATACCGATACCGGTCCCGCAGATCAAAATGCCCAAAGCGCCCTCGTTTTCGAGAACCTTGCGGCAGACCCGCTCGGCGCTGACGGGATAATCGATCTTTTCGCCGAGTCCGATGCCGAGGTCGCAAACATCATAGCCGCCCGCGCGAAGATATTCGCAAATTTCGTTTTTCATTTCAACAGCGGCGTGGTCACAACCGATAAAAAGTTTCATAAGATAGGTCCTTTCGTTGTTTGCTTCTTTGATTTATTTGGTATTGAACAATTTGTTATTGGATAATTCGAATAGGCGCGCGGTGCGATTCGATTTAATTCGTTTCGTTCTCATTCGCCGCACCCGCCGTCGCGGTCGCGTTCGTAAAGGCTTCGCAGTCGGCAAACAGCTCTTCAGGCGTTTGCATGGATTCCGAAGCGGCAGCTTCCGCGTTTTCTTCGGATTCCACAGATTCCACGGTTTCTTCCAGATCGCCGAGCAAGATCTGCGGCGCATTGTCATCGGAAGCGGAAAGAACACCCTCACGCGGCGGTTCGATACTCTGTGCGGCGGCTTCTTCGGCGCGATCTTCCTCGTCGGTTTTCACAGCGCCGTCGCCCAGTTCCAACCGCATTTGTTCGTCCTCTTGTTCCTTGTGAAATTCGCGGCGAATTTCTTCGAGTTCGGGCAGATTTTCCAATTCGTCGATCGACGAAAGCCCGAACGTACGCAAAAAGACGGTCGTGGTTCCGTATAAGATCGGATGTCCCGGCGCGTCGAGCCGCCCGACTTCTTCGATTAACCCCTTCTCGGCGAGAGAGGAGGTGACCGACGGCGATTCGACACCGCGCACCTTATCGATAAATGCGCGGGTAACCGGCTGATTGTACGCCACCACTGCCAAAACTTCCAAAGCGGCGCGCGACAAAGGCTGATTGCGTCGCTGTTCGAGCGCATTGCGGACAATCTCGCCGTATTCGCTCTTGCTGACAAGGCTTGCGCCGTCGGCATACAAGACCACTTCGATCGCCCCCGCGCGCGAAGTATAATCGTCCCGCAACGCCGCAAGAGCGGGCGGGATCGCGGCAAGGTCGGTGCCGATCGCCGATGCCAAACGTTCGTGGGTCACACTGCCGCCACAAGCGAACAGTACCGCTTCGCAGGCGCTTTTGATATAGTCGAGGTCGGCGTTTTGGGTGGG
>CAYNXA010000050.1:0-10276 GCA_964401015.1 uncultured Oscillospiraceae bacterium | reverse complement strand
CCATAACAATATCCCGGTCAAGCTGGACAAGGAAACTGTCTAATACGGAATATAAGTTTGATGGGTTAGACGAATGGGAGAAGCGTCTCGCACAAGCCATAGAGAGCCAGTATCCGGCTGAGTTCCGGGAGCTGGTTATAAAATTGGCACGGGAGTTACAAAAGGAAGTTAAAAAGAACACACCTGTGCAAACTGGACATTTGCGAAATGAATGGCACGTTGGCAGCATAGAGCAGAGAGGTAATGAGTATTACATTGAGGTCTATAACAACGTGGAATATGTCGAACCGGTGGAATATGGACACCGGACAAGAGGTGGAAAGGGTTTTGTAAAAGGAGCCCACATGATGGAGCTTTCCCTTCAGGAAGTGCAGAAACACCTTCCCGGCTATCTCCGGGAGTGGATGAATGACTTCCTGAATACCCATGAACTTTAGGAGGTGAACTATGGAACAACCGATTATCCAGATAAAAAATGCAATCACAGCATTGCTGAAAGGGATTGATCCGGGTACCGATGTCTTTTATGAGGAAATAAAAGGCACGGAAGAAAAGCATGGGCTTGATGAGCCGGAAACCTATTACTTCGTAGATATCATCCCAAATGGGAACGAGACGGTTGACAGATTCTTTACGGATATGGGAGTGCTGGTGGATATTGCTTACCACGAGAAGAGCGAGAGTAATACCGCCTATTTGATAAAAGGGGCAGAGATTGATGCGGTTATCCGCCCGGTGTTCAGCTTTGGAGACCGGCACATAACCATCAACGATGCCAGTATGAAAGTATCAGATCATGTGCTGCATTACAGTTTCGCCATAAACTTCCGTCAGGCACGGGAACAGACAAATGAGTTTGAACCGATGGGCGAGCTGGAAGTGGCTATTAGAAAAGGAGTGTGACTTAAATGAGTTTAGGATTACCGAGTTTTAGCATGATTTTCAGTGGGAAGGCAGTGACCGCCATTGAAAGAAGTGCAAGAGGTATCGTTGCCATTATTCTCACGGACGGTACCGAAGGTGGAAAAGACCTGAATATCTACAAGAAGGTAGATGAGGTTGATTTTGAGAACTGGACGGAGCAGAACTACAACTATTTGAAGCTGGTGTTTGCTGGAGCTCCGTCCACTGTCATTGCGATCCGCAGGGCAGAAAATACAGAGGGTTATAATGCGGAGCTTAAGAAGCTGAAAGATCTGAAATGGAACTATCTTACCATTCCGGGTCTTGGATCTGCAGATACAACAACAATCTCGGCGTGGATCAAGCAGTACCGTGATGATACGAGAAAGACTTTCAAGGCAGTTCTGGCACACTGCAAGGGAGACCATGAAGGTATTATCAATCTCACAACGGAGAATATTACCACAACAATTACCGGAGTAAAGCACACTGCAGCTGAGTATTGTGCGAGAATTGCCGGTGTGCTTGCAGGATTGTCCCTCGCAAGAAGCAGCACCTATTATGTGCTGGATGATATTTCTGAAGCAGAGACTCCGGATGATCCGGATGAGCGTATCGATGCCGGTGAGTTGGTCATCATCTTTGATGGCAAGAAATACAAGATCGGGCGAGGTGTAAACAGTCTTGTCAGCTTCACAACGGAAAAGACAGAGGATGTCCGTTTTATTAAAATCGTGGAAGGTATGGACTTGTACATGGATGACATCAGGGAAACCTACGAGGAAAGCTATGTCGGCAAGATCATCAATGATTACGATGGCAAGCAGATGTTCGTGGCTGCCATTGGTGCCTACCACAAAGGGCTGCTCGGCAATGTGCTGGATAAATCCTTTGATAATGTGGTGGCGATTGATATCGATGCACAGCGTACTTATCTGGAGAGCAGAGGAATGGATACTTCCGAGATGGATGATATCGCAGTTGCCAAAGCAAACACCGGAACACAGGTATTTATCGCCAGCAACGTAAAGTTTGTGAATGCGATGGAAGACCTGAAAATGAATGTCAATATGTAGGAGGTAAACGGACATGGAAGGTATCAGAGGTAATAAGACTCTCTCCGGAACATGGGGAGAGCTCTGGATCAATGGAGAGAAGATTTTTGAATTCTCCAAAATTGAAATGAAAGTAACTGCCAACCGTGAGGATGTGCAGTTGGGAATCGATGTGGACAGCAAGATTACCGGTCTGAAGGGCGAAGGTTCTTATACTGTGAAAAAGGTATATACCAGAGCAAAGGAAATCTTGGAGAACTGGAAAAAGGGCATGGATGTCCGTGCAGAGGTTATTGCGAAGCTGGCAGATCCTGATGCTGTGGGCGGTCAGATTGAACGCTGGGCTTGCGACAATGTATGGCACAATGAGATTCCGGTTGTGAACTGGGAGAAGGGTGGAATTATCGAGGAAGAAGTTTCTATCGGATTCACACCTTCTGATCTGCAGAACTTGGATGCGGTTGCGTAGGAGGTTGCTATGGAAAAGAAGAAAGATGATATTTTCAAAGCCTTTACAGCGAAGGCTGTTCAGAGATTAAAGGATAAGAAGGTAACAAAGTACCAGACTTTATATGTTCCGAGTATTGACCAGAATATCAAGATCCGCAATCTGAACTATCCGGAGATTGTGGAATGTACGGAGATTAGCGATGAGCAAGATCCGAACGCATCTGATAAGTATTGCATCTATCTGGCGGTTGTTGAGCCTGATTTAAAGGCAGTTGCAATGGAGCTGAAGGATCAGGGCGAGATCAAGACCTATCCGGAAGTGGTTGATATTTTCGATATGAGTGAGATCACTGTCATTGCTACGGAAATTATGAAACTGTCCGGTGTAATCGGAAGTAAGAAAGTGATGGTTGTTGAAGAACAAAAAAACTCATAGACCGAGACGGTGAGTGTTATTTCCTGCATTATTATATTCAAAAAGGCTTCAAGCTGGAGTATTTGCTCCAGCTTGGGGTGGAAGAAAAATGTTTCTATTATGCCTCGATGTTAAAGAGCATTGAAGAACGTGAGAAGCTGTTTTCGGGAGCTGGAGGTGGTTAAATGAGTGTTGTAGGAAGTATTTCCATCCGGGATAATGCCAGCTCTGTGCTGAAAAACATCCGACAAGAACAGACCGCCCTCCGGAAAGATGCAGCTGAAACGAGGAAAGAGCTGCAGCGTGCTTGGGATAAAACTTACACTGCGAAGGTCGATACCGCATCGGCAACAAAAAAGACGGATGGGCTAACCGGAAAGGTAAAGCAGTTAGGAAAAACAGTAATATCCCCGGTCATTAAGGCGAAGGATGCAGCCAGTGCGACAATAACAAAAGTCAGCAATGGAATCAAGACGGTTGGGAAAAAGGTGGCAGCTCCGGTCATTAAGATAAAGGATTCTGCCACTTCAAAAGTAAAATCAATAAAAAATGCGATAACGGGGGTGGCGAAAAAAGTAACCACACCCGTTATTAAATTGAAAGATGCGATCACTTCCAAGGTCACGAAGATAACCGGGAAGCTGAAAGCGATAGGAGGGAAGTTTTTTTCCCCGATAGTAAAACTGAAGGATGCCACAGCAAGCGGAATATCTGCTATCAGCAGCAAGCTCAAGACCTTGGCAACAACCGTGGCTATTCCGGTAACGATTGCTGCAACAGCGGTGGTCGGCGGTGCGGTAACGGAAGGAGCTGCACTGGAGCAGAGCATTGGTGGCGTGGAAACCTTGTTCAAGGAGAATGCCGGTGTTGTCAAAGCCAATGCAGATGCAGCGTTTAAGACAGCCGGTCTATCTGCGAATGAGTATATGTCTCAGGTCACAAGTTTTTCTGCATCACTTTTGAGCAGTTTGGGCGGAGATACTGCCAAAGCTGCAGAAGTTGCGGACATGGCTATGGTCGACATGGCGGACAATGCAAATAAATTCGGCACCGACATGGAGGCAATCCAGAATGCGTATCAGGGATTTGCAAAGCAAAATTACACGATGCTGGATAACCTCAAGCTGGGATATGGCGGTACGCAGGAAGAAATGCAGAGACTGCTTCAGGATGCCAGCAAGATATCCGGTGTCAAGTATGATATCAGCAATTTGTCCGATGTTTACAGTGCTATCCATGTGATTCAGGATGAGCTCGGAGTAACTGGCACAACAGCGAAAGAAGCAGGACAGACCTTTAGTGGTTCGTTCTCGGCTATGAAAGCAGCAGCAAAGAACCTTCTCGGAAATATGGCGATTGGCGGAGATGTAACCGGTTCGATGGAGCAGCTGGTGGACAGTGCATCGACATTCTTGTTCGACAATGCGGTTCCGATGATCGGGCGTGTGATCTCATCGCTGCCGAGCGTGGTCAAGACTGGAATCAAAAAAGCAGTACCAAAAATCAAGACGCTTGGAAAAGATATTGTGGTCGGATTAAAGGATGGGCTTAAAACCATGTTCCCTTCGATGGCTCCGGTAATCGAAGATGGTTTCAATGCTGCTATTGCAGCTGTCCCGGAGTTTATTTCCGGCATCAAGAATGTGGTTTCCACGGTGGGCTCTCTGGCTGCCGGGTTTGCACCGGTGCTTCCGCAACTTGTCTCGTTTGGTAGTGGGATGATTACTACCATCCAGCAGGTGGTCGGTGCGTGCGTACCGGCTCTAACCAGCATTATTTCCACGGTACAGACGATGCTCCCGGTAATCTTACCGGTAATTCAGACGGTGGTTTCCACGATAGGAAATATCATTGCTCAGGCAGCTCCAATAATTGCAGGCCTGGTACAAGGTATCGGAACTGTGGTCTCTGCACTGGCTCCGGTATTCAGTACGATTTTCTCTGAGATTGGAGAAAAGGTCGGCAGTGTCCTCTCTTTCGTTGGCGAGAGAATGGGCTTTATTCAGGAAGTCATCGGAACGGTGGCTCCGCTGATTGGGGACATTATCAGCACAGCTTGGGGTGTGATTTCTCCGGTCATTGATATTGTGATCAGTGTATTTGAAATTTTGTTCAGTGTGGTACAGAAAGTATTCCCTGGCATCCAGAAAGTGCTGGAAACAGTATGGGGCGTGGTAAAACCGCTGGTGGAAGGAATCGGCAGTGTTATCGGCAAGATTGCCGGTTGGTTCGGTTCCGTGGCGGATGCGATAACCGGCTCCGGAGGGGATTCGGGCTCCGTAGGAAAGAATGCGGAGGGTGATAATAACTGGAAGGGCGGTCTGACTTGGGTTGGTGAGAAAGGTGCCGAACTGGTTGACTTGCCGAGAGGCTCCAGAATCCTGCCACACAAAGAGAGTGTTTCCTTAACGAAGCAGGGCGGTGGAGTTGTAAAAGACAGCACTGCCAACATCACGCAGAATACGGTTGTATCCGGTGCTGGTCAAGATCTGACTCCGGTTATGATGATACTGACAAGCATCGATGAGAACCTGAAGCAACTGGTGGACAGAATCAGGGGGAAAGAAAGCGGTCTGGAGGTTCCGGGTTCCGGAAAGACCAAAGGGACTGCGAAAGGATTTATCGGCAGCGTGACAGTTGCCATTGCAAAGCTGGCAGATGAGATCATCGTCCGTGAGGATGCGGATATTGATAAAATTGCTGACAAGGTTGCAAAGAAAGTTGTAGAAGTAGTTGTAAACATGGGTTAGGAGGTGGTCTGATGAAAACCAGAGTAATTGAATTAAGCGTAAACAACCGGAAGGAAGTTATCGAGCTGCCAATCAATCCTCCCTCTGTGGAATTCACAGAAAAACAGTTGAATCAGGCGATAACCCTTCTGAACATAGGAGAAGCCAATCTGAAGGGAGAGCGAGGGCTTAAATATACCAAGCTGTCGAGCTTCTTCCCTTCGGAGAAGTCTCCGTTTTATAAGAATGCGAAAAAGAAGCCGGACAAATATGTTGCTATGCTTCAGGAATGGAAAACCACAAAAGCGGTGGTCAGGATAATCATAAGCGATATGAAAATCAACCTCGCCATGCTGATTGATGATTTTACCTATTCCATGAAGGAGGGTGATGAGGATATCTATTACACCATTTCCCTTTCTGAGTACCGGACATTGAATGTGCCATCTGTGCAGATTACAACGAAGGTTCGGAGTAACGGTCTGTTATCAAGACCGGAACCTGCAGCAGCCGGTGGAACACATACGGTGGTCAGCGGAGATACGCTCTGGGGCATATCAAAGCAGAACTACGGAAGTGGAAGTTCGTATCCTAAGATTTACAATGCAAACAGTGGAACGATTGAGGCGAGTGCTAAGAGCCACGGAAAGTCCAGCTCCAACAACGGACACTGGATTTATCCGGGTGATGTGTACACGATTCCGGCATAGGTGGTGTTGATATGAAATTACTGACTGGAGGAAAAGATATCAGCGAACTGATTGAGCAGATCAAGTGGGCTGGTGACACAAAGCAGGTCGCACGTACAATTCAATTCACAATTGCGAAGAATAAGAAGGACAAAGACTTTCCCACGGTTGTCATTGACGAAGGTGCAGAAATCATCATGCAGGATGACAGTGGGAAGGATGTCTTTGGAGGCATCATTTTTAACATTGACAAGAGTGCCAGTTCCAAGGTGGAAACCTATCTGGCATACGATTTAATGTTCTATATCAATAATTCAGATGTCAACAAAATATTTGAAGGAACCCCGGAAACGATTGTTCCGGGGATCTGCACAGAGCTTGGAATTGAAAGCGGAACGATGGCTGCAACGGGAGTGAATATATCTTCCATGCCATGCTTTGGCAAGAAAGCCTATGAAGCCATTATGATGGCATACACAGCTGCAGCAAAGCAGAATGGCAGCAAGTATATTCCGCTGATGACCAATATTAACAAAGTGAGCGTGTTAGAGAAAGGGACGCTTTGTGGGGCGGTTATGACCGGGGATTACAACCTGATTGAAGCAACCTATAAAAGCACCCTTCAAAAGCTCGTTAATAGGGTTTTAATAACGGATAAAAACAACAATGTTATAAAGACAGTGGAGGATGCAGTCTCGATCCAGAAGTATGGTTTGGTACAGAGGGTGCTGAAACAGAATGATGGAGAGGATGCCACAACACAAGCCCAGAAGATGCTGGTAACAGTGGAGTCCTCAGCAACCGTGTCCGGAGTTCCAAATGATTTCCGTGCGGTATCAGGATACTCAATCATTGTGCAGGAAACGGACACCGGGCTTTATGGACAGTTTTACATTGAAAGCGACACACATACCTTTTCGTGCGGTAAGGCTCAGATGGATCTGACACTTGCCTTTGAGAACCTTATGGATGAAAGGGAGATTGAAGAGACTACATAAAGGCAGGAGGTGGAAGGGTGTCGACAAACAGAAATATTGTGGAAATGGTCGAGGCTATCAGAAAAGGAACTGGTGGTTTCAATAGTGCTGGTGGCGTGGATGGAACCTATATGGCGGATGTGTTGTCGGTAAAACCACTGACAATCAAGATGCACAACACAACCATCACAAAGAATCTTTACATCAATCCGGCACTGATGCTGGATGCTTCGGATAGCGGAGAGGACATCAAGAAGCCATTTATTACACCTTTTGAACCGCAGGAGGTTTATGAGTTCCTGAAAGAGTTTCACGAGAAGTATGTGCTTAAGAAAGGGGACACGGTTGTGGTGCATATAACCGGCTCCTCTTTTTATATTGCAGGAAAGGCGGTTAAGGCATGAGTATTTTTCCTTTTATTGATTCAACAAGCACAAGCACTGAGACGAATGACGAACTGCCAATGCTGAAGGAATATGCTTATGACTTCGAAAAGAACGAGCTGCTTCTGGATGAGGGCGGACGCACCTACATGGTGGAGGGCAATGAAGCACTCCGCATCTGGATATTTAAAGCCCTGTTCACGGAGCGATGTCATTACACCGCATATTCCTTTGCGTTTGGTTCAGAGATTCAGGATCAGGTAATTGGACATTCCATGAACGTGGAGATTGTCAAACTGGAGATTGAACGTTTTATCATTGAAGCTCTTATGGTCAATCCATATATAAAGCGTTTGGATAATTTTGTTTTTGAAAATACTTCTACTGGGATGACGGTGAGTTTTGACTGTACCAGCATTTATGGTTCAAACACAATTCTGGTTCCGGTGAGGGAGGTGAGAGTGTAATGGATTTTAGTGCTGAAGGAATACTGGCAAGGATGAAGGCTGCGTTGAAAAATGAGGATACCAAGATGGAAGGCAGCTTCTCGATGGATAATCTTCAGGCGGTGGCTGAGGAGCTTGCCCGGCTTGATGCCATGAGGATTGTTCCTCTGATGAATACCCTGACAGATAAAGAGGAGGATATGGGTACCAGCGGAAACGAGAGGCATTATGTGAGATGGGCAAAGGAAGCCACGGATGCAGAAGGTAATGTCATTGTGGGCAATGCAAAGGTGGACACGCCAAGGGATGGAACCGGGCTTGTGTCGATTGCGATTCTTACAGTGGATGCCAAGCCACCAACGGAAGAACAGATTGCATTTGTCCAGGAATACATAAACAGTATGCGTCCGGTTGGAGCTGATCCGGTTGTGGCTGCTGCGGAGAGCATTCCAATTGTTATTTTGTGCAGCGTTGTGAAAATGTCCGGTTACACAGAAGAGACCGTGAAAACGCAGATCAGGAGCAAGATCGAGGAATATTTCACTCAGATAGCTTTCCAAAGCGGAACGGTGTCTTTGAACTACTATAAAATCAGTAACATCATCAGTGGAGTGGATGGTGTGAAGGAAGTGGGAATCCTGAAGGTCAACGGAGCTCAGGACTCCATTACTGCAGAATACAACAAGTATTTTGCTCTGCAGGAGCTGACGGTCAATGTCACTGAATAACAGCCAAATGCTTCCGGCAAGAGTCCGCAATATGAGGCAGATGAATGATGTCCTGAATGCAGAGGATATCATTCTGGCTGAAATAGAACGGATCATTGATGAGATGTACCAGAGAGCATCCTTACTCCACGAGGAGCTGATCAATGAAGAATGGCTGGAAAATAAACTGTCAGAGAGAACCGGAGCCGGTGTTGATGTTACCGGATATGCCGAGAAGTTGCTTGCGGAGATTGTTCTGGATGTGAGTGAACTGCAGCATATTGATATGCCGGATGTCCGAAGGTTTTTGGATAAATGGGTACCGGCTCATCTGATGTATAAAATAATTCTGCTACTGGACTACTCTGCAAGCATCGGAGAGGTCTTCTCGGTAACAGAAATGACAATCGGTTTTGATTCGCCTTACTGGAATGTCCGAAGGTTAAACGGAACATGGTTGCTGGATGGCACCTATAATCTGGGAGCCGGAAGAAAACCGGATGAATGGGGCATCAGTTACGATATGGGAGATACCGAGGTTCTGGAGAGCATAGAGCTGGATGTGGGTGTATCTGCCACATCACAGCTGCAGGAGATGTTTGCTGATACCGGAGTGGTTATTGGCTTTGACTCGCCTTACTGTAATGTCCGGAGATTGAATGGAACATGGCAGCTGGATGGCAGCTATGAGCTGGATGTGTTAAGAAAGCCGGATACATACGGTCTGGCAATTGACTTGGGGAATACCAATATCGAGGAAATGACACCGGGAGGTGTTGTTATAAAGAAAGACTTGTGGCTGCTGGATGGCAGCTATCAGTTAAATGGAACAAGGATATTAGATGTCATAAGACGAGAGGAGGAATTGTAAAATGACAGAGAACCTGACACAGAATCAGATTATTACAATTGCAGGAAGGAAAAAGATGCTGAGAGCCAGAGCTGGAGAAATCCAGCTGCCTAAGATTGTGGGCTTTGTATTTGGTGATGGTGGTGTGGATGCGGATGGAAATGTTATCACTCCACTGGAGGCAGAATCAGAGCTGAAGAACGAATTGCTCAGAAAGAAATACGATACCTATACCATGTTGAGTGATACGAAGTGCAAGTATGAATGTGAGCTAAAGGAGAGCGAGCTTCCGGGTGCTGCGATTAGCGAAATCGGACTCTATGATGCGGATGGGGATATCATTACCATCAAGCGTTTTACCGCAAAAGGAAAGGATGCGGATATCAGCATGACTTTCTATATCAATGACACATTTTAGGAGGTAGGACATGGCGAAGAATTTGACGGTTCAGGATGAGCCGGTTTACAACGAGCAGATGGAGGCTCTGGAGCCTACCACACCGGCACACGCAGACTATTTCAATGAACGATATGCCCAGCTTCTCAACAACGGAAAAGCAAACCGCAGGGATGCGAAGATCTTTGAGGATGACGTGAACGGTGGGAAGATGCGATTAGGCATGGAAAACGGTCATTTATATTATGAGGAACTATAAAAATAACGTATTACGT
>CAYNXA010000049.1:0-10296 GCA_964401015.1 uncultured Oscillospiraceae bacterium | reverse complement strand
ACAACGTACTTCTCGACATCAAAACCGACGAGGGGGTTTGCGTGATCGATCTGGATACGGTTATGCCCGGTTCGCTTTTGTACGATTACGGTGACGCTTTGCGTTTCGGCGCATCGTCGGGCAGTGAGGACGAAACCGACCTTTCGAAGATATATTTCGATCTCGATAAATTCCGCGCCTTTTCCGAAGGATTTTTGGGCAGTGCGGGCGATTGCCTGACCGCAAGAGAGCGCGAATATCTGCCTTTGTCGGCGCTTTTGATGACCTACGAATGCGGAATTCGTTTCCTCGCCGACTATTTGAAAGGCGATACCTATTTCAAGATCCACCGTCCGAATCACAATCTCGACCGCGCACGCACACAGCTGAAATTGGTACGCGACATCGAATCGAAATTCGACAAAATGAAAAAGATCGTCGACGAGATCCTCGACAAATAAACGATAAAAGGCAAATACCCGATAAAATTCAAACGCTCCCGAATGCGTACGCATCGCGGGAGCGTTTTTTCGTACTTCGGAAAACACAAGTACGATTTTGGCGAAAAAGGAGCGGCAACACGCCGCACAAAGTAACCTTACGTTTCGTGTGAAAGTGCCGCGAGTAAATCTTTTGCGATACTTTCGGGCGTTCCGCACATGGCACAGCCCGCCGCGCGTTTATGCCCGCCGCCGCCGAAATGCGCCGCCAATTCGGCAACATTCACCGATTCGTTCGAACGGAGCGACAAGCGGAAACGACTTGTGCCGTCGGGCAGTTTTTCTTTTTCCTTGGCAAATACGGCAAGTTCGACGCCTTTGATACAGCGCAACAAATTTACACAAGTGTCGAAATCGGTCGACGGAACCGAACGCTCGGTACACGCGTCGACAGTCATATACGAAAAAGCAAATCGTCCCTCGTCGTAAAAGCGCACGTTTTCGGTGCAGATTGCTTCGGCACAAAAGACCGAAAACGGATGAATATCGAACAAATACCGCGAAATTTTCGCGCTGTCGGCACCCTTGTCGACAAGATCAGCGGCAATCCGCAAGGTGCGGCTTGAAGTCGACGCGTATTTGAAGCTGCCCGAATCCGAAGTGATCGCGGCATACAGCGCACTTGCCGTCGCCGAATCGATGACCGACTTTCCGACAAGCGTTTCGATCTCGCACAGCACCTCGTACAGCGTTTCACCCGCCGCACTTGCCGTCGGGTCGACAAGCAATTTTTCGCAAGGCAAGGTGTTGACCTCATGATGATCGAGTGCAAGCGCGATTTTCGCTCCGTCGGGCAAAGTCAAGCCCGCGATCAAGCTTTCCGCCGCCACATCGACCGATACGATATACGACGGAGGAAAAGGAACTTCTGCCGTATTGCCGAAAAAGCAACAGGTCGGGTCGGCATAAGCACGCATGAAATCCAAATGTTCGCCGAGGGCGTCGCCACACAATAAGGCGGCATTTTTCCCGACGGCACGCAACACGTTCAATAAAGCCTCTCCCGAACCGACCGTATCGCCGTCGGGGTGACCGTGCGTTAAGATCCAAATATTGTCCCGCTTCAGAATTTCTTCGGCAAATTCCCGCGGCGTTATCGACAAGGGCATAGTGTTTCTCCCAAACAATCTGATTTTTTGTGTATCGTATGCGGCGTTTTGCGGTGTCTTTTCGTCGGTTTGCCGCTTTATACGTTTTTCGGCAAGCGCGAGGAAAGTTCGCCCAAAAACGAATCGTCCCCCAACACTTCGACCGTCCATTTTCCCGCATCGTATCGAATGGTGCTCACCGACGCGTTTCCGACCCATGCGACCGTATGCATTTGTGAAAGAGGAATCGACAAAAATTCGCACGTCAAGGCGCGAATAACCGTCGCATGCGTGGCAACGAGTACGGTCTTTCGGTCGTTTTGTTCGGCAATTTCGCGCACACACGGCAAAACACGGTCAAACAGCTCGGCAGTCGATTCGCCGTCGGTACAGCAGGCGTTGCCGATGTCGTTTTGCCAAACGGCATAATCGTCGCGGAAAGTATGTTCGATATCGTCAAACGTGCGGTTTTCCCACGCGCCCGCGAATATTTCGCGCAAGCGCCGATCGGTCTTTACGGGAAGCGACAATTTTTTCGCTGCCGCTTCACCGGTATGATAGGCGCGCAAAAGATCGCTTGCGTAAATTTCGTCAACCGTATATCGGGCGGCGATATATGCGGCGGTCTTTTCGGCTTGCGCATAGCCTTTTTCGGAAAGATCCAAATCGGTGTGTCCCAAAAAGGTTCGGTTCAAATTGCCGAGGCTTTGCCCATGACGGACAAAAATCAATCGTGTCATATTTGCCTTACCCTTATCGTTCGCGCTTAAAGAAGGCGACAAACGCCGTATACGCCGAATACAGATCGGCTTTCGATACCACTTCATACGGCGCATGCATCGACAATACCGGTACTCCGACGTCCACCGTGTCGATGTTGCGTTCGGCAAGATACATGGCAACCGTTCCGCCGCCGCCGACGTCGACTTTTCCCAACTCGCCCGTTTGCCAAATAACGCCCGCTTCGTCGAAAATACGACGGATCTCCGCCACGTATTCGCCCGACGCGTCATTGGTCGACGATTTTCCGCGCGCACCGGTGAATTTGGTCACGCAAACGCCGCAATTGAGGAACGCCGCGTTTTTGGTTTCGTACACTTCGGCATAATTGGGGTCGAAGCAAGCGTTTACGTCCGCCGACAGACACTTCGAATGAGCGAATGCCGCGCGGGGATTGGCACCGGCACCGATACAAAGTTCGTACAACATATCGTCGAACGCGCGGGTCTTCATACCGGTCGTGCCCTCGCTTCCGATTTCTTCCTTATCGGCAAGAATGGTAACGTGCGTATAGGCGGGAATCTCTTTCGACGCTTCGATCGCCGCCGTCAAGATCGGATAAGCACATACACGGTCGTCATGACCGTACGCACAGATCATACTGCGGTCAAATCCCAAGTCACGCGCCTTGTCGGCGGGCACCAAACACAGTTCGGCGGAAAGAAAATCTTCCTCGTCGATACCGTAAGTTTCGTGCAAGATCGAAAGAACGTTCAGTTTTATCGCGTCGGGAATTTCTTCGCCCTCAAACGGCGTCGAGCCGACCAAAATATTGAGCCCCTCACCGGTGATCGCCTTGCTCATCGGCTTTGCCATTTGGTCCCCACCGAGATGGGGCAAAAGATCGGTAATGCAGAAAATCGGGTCGTCCTCGTTTTCGCCGAGCGCAAGCTCGATTTTTTTACCGTCTTTCAGGCAAACGGCACCGTGCAATGCCAGCGGCAGAGTTGTCCATTGATATTTCTTGATACCGCCGTAGTAGTGCGTTTTGAAAAACGCCATGCCGCCGTCCTCGTAAAGCGGGCATTGCTTGAGGTCGATGCGCGGACTGTCGACGTGTGCGGCGGCAATGCTCATGCCGTCGTCCAAAGGCTTTTTGCCGATAACGGCAAGATAGATGGATTTTCCGCGATTGTTCAAATAGATTTTGTCGCCCGGACGATACTGCTTTCCGTATTCAAAGGGCATAAAGCCGTTTTCGCGCGCATACGCTTCGGCATACGCCGTCGCCTCGCGTTCGGTTTTGGCGGCATTCAAAAACGTTTTGTAACCGTCGGCGTAAGCGAAAATCGCTTTTTCGTCGGGTGCGTTTTTGCTTTCCAGCATATTTTTACGGTTGTAAAAGAGGGTTTCTTTCAAAAGTTCGCCTTTGCTTTTTTCCGGCATGATCGTTTCTTCCTTTCCTGTTGTGTCGTTTGTTTTATTGTGTGTTTTTATCGTTTTCCTCGGTCACAAGTCAGTCGGTTGAGTTTGCTTCGGGAAAATACAGCCGTCGATAGAGTTGCGCCGACTTTTCGACCTTTTCGACATAGGCGGCGGTTTCGGAAAACGGAATGTTTTGCAAGCGTCCGTTATTGTTGTATTCTTCTTGGGAAAGCCAACCGTTCACGCGTCCGCGTCCCGCATTGTAGGCGGCATAGACGGTTTCCCATACCTGGTATTCGTTGTAGAGAAGACTCAAAAAGTAGGTGCCGTAACGAATGTTGGTGTCCGGTTCATACAGCAATCGGATATTCGGTTCGTCACCGGTCTTTCCGCACAGCCAATCGTACGTATCGGGCGTGATCTGCATAAGACCGATCGCTCCTTTCGGCGACACGGCGTCGGGGACAAACGAACTTTCGGTTTTGATAACGGCATACACGATCTCGATCGGAACGTCGTATTCGTCGGCATAACGCTCGACCGCTTCGGCATATTTGAGCGGATTGGTTTTCCGCAAAAAATAATCGTCGGCAACTTCCCATAACGTCGCAAGAAGTCCTGCGACAAGCAAAATGCCGAGTACGGTTACGGTTTTCTTCATAAAAATTCGGTTCTCCCACCGTTCATTGTCGTTTTTTCGGAGTTTGATTGGTTTTCATTCGGCTTTTTCCGACAAAACAAAGCGCGCAAACGCCTGTGCTTTTTCGGCAAGCTCTTCGGGCGTGCCGTCGTTGTCGATGCAAACCGTGCAACGCTCGCGGAAAAATTCCTCGGCTTTTTGTGCCCGCATACGGGCATTCGCATATTCCTCGTCGATCTCGTCGCGCATCATGATGCGCAACAGACGATTTTCTTTCTTGCTCAATACGGCAACGGTTATGTCGCACAAAGCGTCCTCGCCGCTTTCGAAAAGCTGGGGCGCGTCGATGACGGCGGCAATCTGCCCCTCGGCACACTTTTCGGCAAGCCATTCTTCGACTTTTTGCGAAATGTATTTGTGCGTAATGCGATTGAGCGCCGCCAGATCGTCGTCGTTGCAAAACGCGATAACGCCGAGGGCTTTGCGGTTTAGCGTTCCGTCGGGATTCAAAATACGCCTACCGAATCTCTCGACCAGTTCGGCAAGACAGGGGCTTTCTTTTTCGGTGACCGAACGCGATACTTTGTCGGTATCCAAAACGGGAAAGGGCAAAGATTTTGCAAATGTCCCTTTTCCCGCTCCGCTCGGACCGGTAAGACCGATTATTGTCATAGTATTCCTCACACGTTTAGGATATGATACGCCGACGCTTTCAAAAGACGGTTGAATACGGCAAGATTCAAGCCCGTTTTGTCGTCGGTAATATGTACGTATACGCTTTTCAGTTCACTGTGGCGATCGGTGTCGCGCAATGCCGCGAAAATACGGTGCGCGTGTTGTTCGGCGCTGTTCTTTTCACCGATATCGAAAAGGCGCGTTTGAGTTGCTTGGTCCTGTGAAAGATAGGGGATATCTTCATGAAAGCACAGAACGGCGCAAGGCTCGCTTTCTTGTTTTTTGTGCAAAAAGGCGCGAACCGCGCTGTCCTCGCCGACTACCAACGAAACGGCGGCGCGGGGAGCATAATGCTTGTATTTCATACCCGGTGCCACTGCCGTATCGCCGGGTTTCATTTCGGATAAGACTGCGCTCGAAACGGCAACTTCACCCAGTGCGTCGCACAAGCTCTCGTAGGATATTCCGCCGGGACGAAGCAGAGTCGGCGGCGTTGTGACAAGCGAAATAATGGTCGATTCCAATCCCACTTCGGATTCGTCGGCGGCAAGAATCGCATCGACCTTGCCGTATAAGTCATCGATGACATGGCGGGCACAGGTGGGACTGGGACGTCCCGAAAGATTCGCCGACGGCGCGGCAACCGGCACGTTGCACAGCGCGAGAAAACGATGCGCGATCGGATGAATCGGCACGCGCACACCGACACTGCCGAGATTGGCTGTTACCACGTCGGGAATGATGTCACGCTTTGGCAAGACCGCTGTGATGGGGCCCGGCATAAAGCGGCGAATTTTCGACAGATAGCGATTTTCGTCGGCATAACAATAGCGCTCGGCATCGTCGATCGATGCCAGATGAATGATCAAAGGATTGTCCTGCGGGCGTCCTTTGGCAACGAATATTTCCCGCGATGCTTCGGCGGAAAGCGCATTGGCGCCCAATCCGTATACCGTTTCGGTCGGGAAACAAACCGTCCCGCCCCGCCGAATCAGATCGGCGGCAAAAGTGAGCTTTTCGTCATCGTCGGGAGAAAGGGCGGGGGAAATGGTAAGTATTTCGGTTTTTTTGAGTAACATGACCGTTTTCTTCTCTTTTCTCAGTTCTTACGTGGCGTTTCTTTTATATTGATATATTGAATCCGTTTTTCTCAAAACTCGCTGTTTTTCAGCCGTTCGGTACGGTCGGCGGTCAAAAGTGCGTCGATCACTTCATCCAACTTTCCGTTTAGTATTGCGTCGAGCGAATAAAGCGTCAAACCGATTCGATGGTCGGTCAGCCGTCCTTGCGGGAAATTATAGGTGCGGATCCGTTCGCTTCGGTCGCCCGAACCGACTTGACTCTTTCGCGCACCGGCGATCTCGCGTTCCTGTTTTTCGCGTTCGGCGGAAAGCAAGCGTGTGCGCAACATTTTCATGGCTTTGTCGCGGTTCTTGAATTGGCTTCGCTCATCTTGACATTCGACGACGATGCCGCTCGGAATATGCGTAATACGGATCGCCGAATCGGTTTTGTTGACGTGCTGTCCGCCCGCGCCGCCGCTTCGATAGGTATCGATCTCCAAATCGTTCGGATTAATTTCGACTTCGACTTCTTCGGCTTCGGGCAATACCGCCACCGTCACCGCCGAAGTATGGATTCGTCCTTGCGTTTCGGTTTCGGGCACGCGCTGAACGCGGTGTACGCCGCTTTCGAATTTGAAATGCGAATATGCACCCTCGCCGTTGACCGAAAAGACGATCTCTTTGTAACCGCCCAATTCGGTTTCGTTTGCCGACATGGTTTCGCAACGAAAACCGTGCGTTTCGGCATACATACCGTACATACGGAAAAGCGAACCGGCAAACAGCGCCGCTTCTTCGCCGCCCGTGCCCGCACGGATTTCGACGATTACGTTTTTGTCATCATCTTCATCGCGTGGCAAAAGCAAGATCTTCAGCTCTTCCGCCAATCGGTCGGAGCGGTCTTTGTTTTCTCGGATTTCTTCTTCGCAAAGCTCACGAAGCTCCGGATCGGACTCTTCGGACAAAAGAAACTTTGCTCCCTCCGCATCGTCGATACATTTTCGATAGGCGCGATAGGTGTCGATGACCGGTTGCAACAGCTTGTGCTCTTTCATCAGTTTTTTGAACTGTTCGTTGTCCGAAACGACGTTCGGGTCGGACAGTTGCGCCACAATGGATTCGAATTTTTTTTCGGCTTCTTGCAAATTTTCAAACATAGTCGGTTTCTCACTTGTTTTTCGGTTCGTTCCCGCTTTCGTCGACGGTTTCTTTGGGAATGACCGATTTGATATTTTTTTCGAGCTTGATACGCGGCAGTGTGACATCGTGCGAACAGACGTTGCAGATCATGCGAATGTCACTGCCCACCCGCAATACCGTAAACCGTTTGGCATCGGATCGGCAGGCATGATTCTTTTTCATCACCAAAACGTCGCCGACTCTGAATTGTTTCGGAAGCATACCCGTTTCCTCTCCTTTTTTCGAATTGCTTTTCGGTAGTATTTGTATTTCGATTCTTTTTGCCTTGAATGGCTGTATTCCTATTATAATACCACATTTTTCGCAAAATGTAAATACACAACCGAAAAAGTCGCGCGTCTTTCGAAAAAAATCTGTCGATCTTCTTCGCTTTTTTGCATATTTTTTCAAAACACGGTTGACAAACCTTTTGATTTTGGGTATCATGAATACGGTATCGTTCGGCGCGACAAAATATCTCGGCAAAAACGACGAAAAAGCCCGAACGAAATACACAAAAACGAATTTGAGCCGTCGGCTCAAACAAAACGAAAGGGTATCGGTTATGACTTTACGTGAACAATATCAATCCAATCCGGTCTATGCGCACCGTTACGACACCGACAAGCTGTTTCAATTGAAAGCGGGCAGTGCGTCGTTCCGCGGCGTATTTGACGAAGCGATTCGCTTCGTTGCCGAAAATCAATGCAAAAACCGCCACAACTGGGCGCTTTTCGTCGAACAGTTCAAGAGCAACGTCGACGATGAGGGACTGGCGTGGCGATGCGAATATTGGGGCAAAATGATGCGCGGCGCTTCCTTTACGTATGCTTATACAAAAGACGACGAGCTTTACGACATGATGGTCGAAACGGTTCGCGAACTTTTGACGACGAAAGATTCGCTCGGCAGAATTTCCACATACAGCGTCGAAAAAGAATTTCAAGGCTGGGATATGTGGGGACGCAAATACGTTTTGCTCGGCTTGCAATATTTTCTTGATATTTGCAAAAAAGAGGACGAGGACTTGCGCCGCGACGTGATCGCCACCATGCGCGACAATCTCGATTATATTATGTCCAAAGTGGGACCCGCCGAGGACGGAAAAACGCCGATCACCAAAACCAGCGATTTCTGGCTCGGCTTGAATTCCTGCTCGATTCTGGAGCCGGTCGTTCGTCTTTACAATTTGACGGGCGAGAAAAAGTATCTTGCCTTTGCCGATTATATCGTTTCGACCGGTGCTGTGGACGAGGGCAATATTTTCGAATTGGCATACGAAGGAAAACTCTATCCTTATCAGTATCCCGTTACCAAAGCATACGAAATGATGTCCAATTTCGAAGGCCTTATGGAATACTATCGTGTGACCGGCGAAGAAAAATGGCGTATCGCGTCGGTGAATTTCGGTAAATTGGTTGCCGAAAGCGACCTTACGATCATCGGTTCGTCGGGTTGCACGCACGAATTGTTCGACCATTCGACGGTAAAACAGGCGAACACGAAGAATTTGATCATCATGCAAGAGACCTGTGTTACCGTAACATGGATGAAATTTATCACACAAGTGTTGTTGCTGTGCGGCGAAGCGCATTTGGTCGACAAGATCGAACAATCGATCTACAACGGACTGTTCGGCGCAATCAATACCGAACACCGTGAAGAGCTTACCGGCTTTACGTTCGACAGTTACAGCCCGCTTTTGATGGGCACGCGTGCGCGCCAGGTCGGCGGTCTGCAAAAAATGCGCGGTGGCACCGAAATCTACGGCTGTTGCGTGGCAATCGGTGCGGCGGGTACCGGTCTTATCCCGTCGATTGCCGTTATGAACCGCAAAGACGGATTTGCCGTCAACCTGTATGAGCGCGGCGAAGTTCAATCGTTTACGCCGAACGGTGCGCCGATTACCCTTTCGTTCGATACCGATTACCCGTTCGACGGTCATGTGAAGATCGCTCTTTCGACCGACACGACCGAAGAATTTACGATCGCACTTCGCGTGCCCGCTTTCAGCGAAAAGACCGAATTGTCGGTAAACGGCAAGGCACTCGATGCGCATGTGGGCTATAACGAAATCACCCGCACTTGGAAAAACGGCGATACGATCACCCTTTGTTTGGATATGCGCGTTCACATCGTAAACGCGCCCGACGATCCCGATGACCCATTGGCAAAGACGCATATCGCACTCACCCGCGGTCCGATTGTTTTGGCACGTGACGCACGCCTCGGTGAAGCGATCGATACGGTTGTTTCGGTTGCCGCCGATGAAAACGGTTATGCGATCGTGCGCGAAAGCAACGACGCAAACTTCCCCTGTCATTTGAATTTTGCCGTCAAGCAAAAAGACGGAAGCGAATTTCATGTGGTCGATTATGCGTCGGCGGGCAAGACATGGAATTACGATTCGATCATGACCGCATGGATGCCGACGGTGAACTATTGGCAGTTCAACGAACATGCCCCCGTGACCTTACATCTCGGCGCACAGATCAGCTATCTCGGCGTGGACGAAAACGGTATGCCTCAGGCAACTCGTACACCTTGCGCATGGCAGATCGAACGCGAGGGATATTATATCCGCTTGCGTCATGTCGAAAGCGGCAAGTATCTCACCATGAAAAAGTCGGACGACGAATATTCGCTTGCACTTTCGGACGGCTGCGGCTGTGATTGCCAGAAATGGCATTTCACCAAGGCGATCCTTAACCGTTATACCCTTGAAAACAAACTCTACGGTTTGCAGATCTATTGCGAGGGCTGCGGAGACGGCGCGCATTGGTTCGTGTTGCGTAAAGCGTTCGCTCCTTGTGAAAACAATGATACGCCCACACGTCGCGAATTTGCCGTAAAGAATGTGTGAGTGAAAATACCAAACAGCACGTTCGGAGTTGCCTCCCCGTAAGACACGGTTGAACGGCGGGACAGGCAGGGAGCCCGACAAAAGTCGAATGGTGCTCATGAAACAAGTTGTGGAGCGTATCGGTATCGATACGCTCCACTTTTTATATATCGAAATGTGTAAT
>CAYNXA010000048.1:0-10393 GCA_964401015.1 uncultured Oscillospiraceae bacterium | reverse complement strand
GGCTAATTTTCTTATGCAGGAGCTGGATTATCTCATAAAGTGCAAGCTGAAGATAGCGCATTTTACAAGATATATGGATAATTTCATAATGGCAGATGATAACAAGAAGAAACTGCACATGGCGATTATATTCATTAAACAGTGGCTGGGAAAAATTAGATTGAAAATGAAAGGAGACTGGCAGGTGTTCCGGTTTGAATTCATAAAGAAAAATGGCAAGAGAACCGGCAGAGAAGTGTCTGCGATGGGGTGGCTGTTCTACCGTAACCGGGTAATTATCAGAAAGCATACATTGATACATATTGCAAGGATGGCGCGGAAGCTCAACAAAAAGAAGGTTGAGAAGAAAAAATATCCGCTGAAACTTTGCAAAGGATTTATTTCCCTGATGGGGTGGATAACACACTCTGATACTTATGATTGGTACCTGATGTATATTAAGCCACTTATAAGCGTAAGGGCGGTTAAACGTATCATATCTAAAATGGATAAGGAGGCAAATAAAAATGCAAGGATGGAAAACCGAGAATTGCTCCTCACTGCCTAAAGAGTTGGAAATGGTAAATGCCAACACCTACATCCAGAGAAGAAATATCTCTCGTGTTGAGAGAGACAGTATGGATGGCAGCGGAGAGAAAGAAGTGAGTTACACTTGTGAATACCGCTTTTTGAGCGAAGATGAGTATTACAACCTGCTTCAACAGGAAGAAAATACCGAGAAAGTCAACGAGAACATTCTGATCAGCATGGGAGCTCAGGCAGAGCTTTATGAAAAGTTGCTGGCAACAGAAGAAAATCAGATAATCATTATGCAGGCAGTTGCAGAACTGTACGAAGCACAGACGGGAGGTAATTAGTATGTTGGAACTGTACATTAAATTAGTAAAGGTTGGAAAGAGAACAATCGACAGTATTCCGGAGAAATTCAGGGATGAAGTAAGAGCAGCGGTAGAGGCTGCAGAAGATGCTGCAGAAGATGCTGCGGAATAAGCGATGAGATGCCAGAAAGGATGGCTTTATGAATCTGTTGGCGGTCATAGACCTATTGTGTGACATTACTACAAAACAATCGGAATTATTAAAGGAGCTTGTAACGGAGTTGGAACACACAAAGCAGGTTTCTGAAGAAGTGAAATCGTATTATAGGGAATCTTTTGAAAGCATTGAAAGACAGCTGGATATTAGCGAATACAGATGCCGGAGAATTGGGCAACTGGAAGATGCAATAGGGAGTTTTCTTATGGATGAGGAGTCTGAATAAGGCTCCTTTTTGATTGCAGCAAAAGGTATTTAAAAGGGCTTTCAAAGCCCTTTTTTAAATACAAAAAAATATGGAAAGGAGATGCAAGAGATGGCAAGTTTGGGCAGTGCAATAACCATTATTGTTGTATTCGCAATCCTGATTCAGTTCCTTGTGGACAGAGTGAAGGAGCTTGTGGGTACCAAGGTGATGAACATTGTAAAAGCACCGGTATGGGCAGTGGCTTTTGGTGTGCTTTTTGCTTTGATGTTCAACATTGATTTCTTTGCATTGATAGGCTACAGTTCACAGCTTCCTATCGTAGCAAAGATTATTACTGGCTTGATTATTTCTTCCGGTTCCACCGGAGTACATGAGCTGGTAGCCAAATTAAGAGATAGCAGAGTGGACAGTTAGGAGGTACACGATGAAAAAGAAGCGTATTTGTTTAGACCCTGGGCATTATGGAACACGCTATAATGCCGGGGTTGTTTCAGGGTATTATGAATCGGTTACGGTGTGGAAGTTGACACAGTACGAAAAGGAATACCTTGAACAGATGGGTATTGAGGTTCTTGTAACCAGAAACAGCATGGATGAGAATCCTGAATTAAAAGCCAGAGGAATGATGGCTGCAGGATGCGATTTGTTTGTGAGTAACCATACCAATGCTTGCGGTACCGAATCCGTTAGCAGAGCAGTGGTTATCCACCTTACAGACCGCGATGAGACTCTTATTGATGACCGTTCAAGAGAGTTTGCTATGCAGCTTGCAAAGGTGATCCAGAAGACTATGGGTGTGAATGGATACCAGATTTATTCCAAGTTATCCGACAGTGACAGAGACGGAAATGGAGAGAAAGATGATAATTACTATGGTGTATTAAATGGCAGTTTCTTGGCTGGTATTCCGGGTGTTATCGCTGAACATTCTTTCCATACTAATGCAGCAGCTTGTAGATGGCTCATGGATGACGCTAATCTTCGCAAACTGGCAAAGGACTGTGCAGAGTGCATGGCAGCCTTTGTGGGCGTGTCTGCAACGGTAGACGATGGTATTCAGGCGGTAGAGTTTGCTAATATGGCAGACGCTGATATCGTGAAACGTGTTGGCGAGTTATGTGCTGTGGATATGAAGAACACCGGGATCCTTGCATCGGTGTCAACAGCGCAGTTTATTTTGGAATCTGGATATGGCAAATCGGTGCTTGCACAGATGGCAAATAACTGCTTTGGTATGAAGTGCTCTTTATCCGGAAATACATGGGCTGGAAGTTCATGGGATGGAGAGAACGAATATACCAAGGAAACACAGGAATTTGTGGATGGCAAGTATGTAACGATTACAGCTGCTTTCAGAGCATATCCGAACATTGAGGCATCCATTGCCGACCACTCCGCGTACTTACTGGGTGCAATGAAAGGCAAAGCACTGAGATATGCCGGTTTGAAAGGTGAGAAGGACTACAGAAAAGCAGTGCAGATTATCAAGGATGGTGGCTATGCAACAGCTCCGGATTACGTGGAAAAGGTATGCAATATCATCGAAAGATACAACCTTACTGCTTACGATGGGCAGGAAGAAAAGGTATCTGAAGGCTGGTACCGCGTAAGAAAGAGCTGGGGTGATGCAAAGAGTCAGATTGGCGCATATCATAATCTGGAATATGCAAAGGATAAGGCAGATGCAAATCCGGGCTTTAGTGTTTATGATGAAGCTGGTGTGAAGGTGTATCCTGAAGATACGTTTGCTCCTTATATGGTGCGTGTGAAGATTGATGATTTGAACATGAGACTTGGAGCAACCATTGATACGGTTTCCGTCGGTCATATCCCGGTCGGTGCATACACCATCGTGGAAGAAAAGACCGGAAAGGTAAGTAAGAAAGGTGAGGAAGGCTTGTGGGGACGCATTAAGTCTGAGCAGCCTTACAACGGAAAATATGTTCCGGTTTGGATTTGTCTTTCTTACACTGAAAAAGTGTGATGTGAATGTGTTTTATCCGGGGGCTGAAAGGCTCCCGGAATTACCTGATTGAATGCCCCTCATTATAATCAGGAGGAAGAAAAAATGAATAGTTTTATTGCATGGATTGGTGGAAAGAAGTTGCTTAGAAAGGCGATTATGGAGAGATTCCCGGAGGAAGGCTTTGACAGATACATTGAGGTGTTTGGTGGAGCCGGATGGGTGCTCTTCGGTAAGGAAGTGGGAAAAGAGCTGGAGGTATTTAATGATGCGGACAGCAATCTTATCAACTTATATCGCTGCATTAAATACCATCGTGAAGAGTTGCAGAAGGAGCTTAATTGGCTTGCAGTTTCGAGGGAACAGTTCTTTGATAACAAGAGCCAGCTGGAGGCGAGAGGGCTTACAGACATCCAGAGAGCAGCCCGATACTTTCATATTATAAAGGTGAGTTTTGGGGCAGATAGAAAGACCTTCGGTACCAACAAGAAAAACCTTGCAAATTCGATTGAGTATCTGGCAGAAGTGCAGGAGCGTTTAAAGAATGTGGTTATTGAGAATAAGGATTTTGAAAGCTTGATTCGAGTATATGACAGACCGGGAGCGTTGTTCTACTTAGACCCTCCATATCATGGTACCGAAAAATACTATGAGGCAGGTTTTACACATGATGACCACATCCGTTTAAAAACCGTTTTAGAGGGTATTAAAGGCAAGTTCATTCTTTCATATAATGATGATGAGTTCATCCGTGATTTGTATAAGGACTATCACATTGAAGGTATCAGAAGAAACAGCAATTTGACAAATAAACTGAATGCTGATACTTTTGATGAAGTGATTATCCGAAACTTCTAAGTATTATTTTTTTAGGGTATAAATAACGCAATACGTTATATTCTAACAAAACAACATTTAAAATGATGCCTCGTGATACAATTATATAAAGGGGCATAAAATCATGGTTAAAATTCATTTATCAAGACTGCTTGGTGAGAAAAGATGGACTCAGAAGGATTTGGCTGAAGCTACTGGGATTCGACCATCAACTATCAACGAATGGTATCATGAGTTTGTTCCTCGTTTGAATGTTGACCACATAGATAAAATTTGCGAAGCTTTGGACTGCACGATAACTGATCTATTGGAATACATACCAAATGAACGGAAGACGACTGGAAAATACTTGATTCTTGAGGAGCATGGAAATCGTAAGCAGAAAAAAGAAAAAGACTAAGCCATGAAAGGACGTTTGAAAAGGTATTAAATATCTTTCAAACGTCCTTTTTTAATTCCTTTTAAAAAGTGGTTTTTGCAATTTATGCGAAAAAATTTTGCATTTTGCGCGCAAAGCTACAACGGGAAGAAATTTCTAAAAAGAGGTGTCGGGTAGATGAAAAGCAGGACGGGTTATATTAGCCTGTATATCAAGCGTCTTTTCACAAAGGATTTCAAAAAGCAGCTGTTTTTGATTATAGGAATTGCGGCATTTATGACTTCGTTGTCAAGACGGGTGATTTTAAGTGATTCAGAGCAGGGCTACCGGAAAAACATGGTTGAGGAAGAACAATGGGGCTTTACCCACAAGATATATGACGTATCGGATGAGATGACGCAATACCTTGAAACGCAGGAAGAAATAGAACGGGTTGACATATTGGAAAAGGTGGCATTGAAAAGCGGAATCAATCATGCGGACTGGATTGCGCCGGTAAATCTACCGGAACGATGGGGAATGGCAGGGGTAGAGCCTGAATATGAATGGGGAGAGGTCCTTGCATATACAATGCTGACTGTTCTGCTGGGAGGAGCCTGTCTTGGAGCAATTATTTATGTTGTTTTAAAGGACGAAAAGAGGAATGTAGGAATCCTTCGTGCCCTGGGAGCAAAAAAACGCAGATTGCAGCGTTACTTTCCGTGCGTATTCTGGTTTCCGGCGGCATTGGTATTGCGCTGGGAAGCAGTGTGTTCCTTTTGCTACGGGAATTGGAAAAAAAGATTGTATATGTGGAAGATGCTTCCAAAGAGTATGCGGGGGTGGTGAGCGTGCTGCTGATTCCGGTGTTGGGGATTCTGATTTTGCTGGTGATGCAGCTGCCGGCAATTTTCGCACTGCTAAAGGAAACTCCGGCAGAACAGAAGGACGAACGTACATACACCGGAGAAAGCCTGATTTCTTACAAAAACCGGAGAATTTTTAAGGTAAAGCATCCGATCTGGTGGTATTCCGGTCTGGAGGACAGGCGATTCCGGGGGGGTGCAGTGCGGGTTTTCCGGAGGAACGTCGGGGAACGGAGGTTGCAGAGTATCTGGGAGAACCGCTCGATGTGCGTTTGCAGATATTGGATGAGATGAGCTTTGAGCGAATGAAGATTTTGGCGGAGAAGAGGGGAGGTGTGGTTCCGACAGAAACTGGGGAAGAGCTTTTGCGGGAAGAGGGGATTCTGCTGCGCCATACCTTTCATACAATAAGAGGCGGGATACAATGTGGAGACGAAGTGACGCTGCTTTCACCGGGGGGCGAGCCGTTTCCGTATGAGGTTGTGTATGTGGCAGAAAATGAAGGAGAAGGAGACGCAGATTACTACTTATTTGTCAGCTATGAAACGTATTGCAGGGTGTACGGAACGCCGGACCTGAAGGAATTTACCGTTTTGCTGAAAAATACGGGAAAAGCGGAGGTGGAAAAAAGTCTTTGCCGGACAGGTAAAGCGGGAACTGGAAAAAATGGCGTAAGGAAAGGGGACGAAGGGATTCCCTTCGGAAAAAACAGATGACAATTTTAAGAACAGAGGGACTTTCAAGAGTGTATCATCAGGAAGAAATCGATGTCAGAGCTTTAAAGGATTGCAGCTTTTCTGTGGAAAAGGGGGGAATTTGTAGCGGTTGTGGGAGCCAGCGGTTCCGGAAAAAGTACGTTGCTGAATCTATGCGGAGGGCTGGATCGTCCTACCGGCGGAAAGGTATTTGTGGGAGAAATGGAGCTTTATAAAAACTCTGATGAAAAGCTGGCGGAAATCCGCCGGAGAAAAATCGGGTTTATTTTTCAGAATTACCAGCTGGTGCCGATTATGACGGCGTATGAAAACCTTGTAATGCCAACGCTGCTTGACAAACGGAAAATCGAGCGGGAATATGTGGAAGAACTGGCAGAGGCGCTTGGAATTACAGACCGACTGCATCATTTCCCGTCTCAGTTATCCGGCGGACAGCAGCAGAGGGTAGCCATCGGCAGGGCACTGGTGAATCATCCGGAGCTGATTCTTGCAGATGAGCCGACGGGAAATCTGGATAAGGAGTCTGCAGAGGAGGTAATGAAGCTGTTAGTAAGTACAATTAAACGGTTTGACGGCACACTTGTAATGATTACACATGAGCCGGAAATCGCAAAGCGCGCAGACCGTATTTTCAGGATTGATGACGGCGTACTGACAGAGGAGGAAAAGAATGGAGCGAATTGAGCGTAAAAAGAATCCGCAGCGAAAGAAAATATTCCGGTGGATTGTGCCTTTGGTGGTTGTGGCAGCGGTGGAATACGGATACACCCGTATTCCTTATTTTGTGGTAAGGCAGAATTTGACCCTGCAAAATAACTATACCTATGAAACCTATGACGCAGTGCTGGGGAAACGGTCGTTTTATTTGACAAAGGAGTATTATGAGAGGTTTCAGAGCTATCATACGGTGCCGGAACGGATTCGATACCTTATACGGCAGTGTATGAGCTGAGCTATGAGGACGGAGAAACGCCGTCTCAGACGATTCATATAGAGGGTGTGCAGCATTTGGAGCGTTTTGCACTTATTTGGTGGAAGGTAAGCGAAAACGGAACAACGCATTCCTGCACAGACCTTAATGCAGAGGGAGCGCATTCGCATTGAAGCGCCGCTTCCTCTTTGCAGAAGCTTAACAGCGTTCTGCACCATCTTAACGGTGCTTTTATTGTCCTTTTCCGGAATGACAAAGTATACTGAAATCAGCGGAAGCTTTTGCTTTGCATAAAAAAGAGAAAAGGAGAGTTTTTTAACGATGGACGGAGGGCCCGGTCTGGTGCAGATTTTGTTGCTGTTTGTTTTGATTTTGCTGAATGCTTTTTTTGCCATGAGTGAGATTGCAATTATTTCCCTGAATGAACGGAAAGTGCATCGAATGGCAGAGACGGGGGATAAGAGGGCAGGAAAAATTTTGGAATTAATTGAAGATCCGTCACATTTTCTTTCCACGATTCAAATCGGTGTGACGTTGGCCGGCTTTTTGACTTCAGCATCAGCAGCTTCCAGCTTTTCAGAGCCTTTGGCAGCACAGCTGATTCGCTGGTTTCCAACGCTGGAAAGGATGTCGGACGCGGTAAACGGTGTCGCAATGGTGTTTGTGACAATTATCATTTCCTATTTTTCCCTGGTATTTGGCGAACTGGCACCGAAGCGGATTGCCATGCAGGGAAGTGAAAAAATTTCTTTTGCGGTGGCAGGCCCGCTGTTATGTGTGAAAAGGATTATGAAGCCGTTTATTAAAGTGCTTTCGGCTTCTACAAATGGTGTAGTACGGCTCCTCGGCTTCAATCCAAAGGGCGGCGATGAAGCTCTTACGAAGGAGGAACTTCGTATGATGGTAGACGAGGGCGAAGAAAAGGGAGTCATTGATGAGGAACAGAAGGAAATGATTCAAAACATTTTTGATTTCGCAGATGTGCCGGTACGGGAAGCAATGACGCACCGGACGGAAATGGTGGCAGTCAGCCGGTCAGATTCGCTTCGGTCGGTGGCGGCCTTTGGAAGCGAGCAGGGCTATTCCAGACTTCCGGTGTATGCTGATGAGACCGATGATATTTGCGGCATTGTCTATGTAAAGGATTTGCTGCGGTTCGTAGGGCAGATGCTGCCGGAGGATATGACAGTAGAAAAGGTAATGCGCCCGGCCTGCTTTGTACCTGAATCCAAGCGCTGTCACGATGTATTTGATGAAATGACAGAAAAGCATTTACAGATGGTACTGGTATCAGATGAATATGGTATGGTGTCCGGTCTGGTAACCATAGAGGATTTGCTGGAATATATTGTGGGAGACATTCAGGATGAGTATGATGAGGAGGAAGAGGAAGCTGTCTGCCTTGGTGAAAATGTATATGAGTTTGAAGGCAGTCTGGAGGTAAGAGAGGTTGAGGAGCTGCTTGGCATTAAGCTGCGAGAAGGTGAGTACGATACCGTGGGCGGCTTTATTATGGATGTGCTGGGACATGTACCGACGAAGGGGGAGCAGGTGCGGATAGAGTATGGCGGTTACTGGTTTGTTGTAAAACAGATGAAGGAACGCCGTATTTGCCGTGTTCGTGCAGAACGGGTGGAAAGAGGAAAACATAGTTAAGAGTTTGTTCCTGACAGCCGAAAATAAGAAAACCATATAAGGAACAGCAAAAATGACTTACGGTGAACGGTTGACACGGACATCGTAAGTCTTTATAATATAATAGGGTTAATTTAGGATGGGTAGGTGTAACCCAAAAGGAGTCAGCTATGGCAGAATATTTTTATGAAACACATTTGCATACAAGCGAGGGAAGTGCCTGTGGAAAGCTTTCCGGTAGGGAGCAGGCGGAATTGTATCATGGGTTTGGTTATACCGGAATCGTGGTGACGGATCATTTTTTCAACGGAAATTGTGCAGTTCCGAAAACGCTGCCGTGGGAGGAGCGCGTGGAGCGGTTTTGCGTGGGATACCGGAATGCAAGACGGCGGGGAGAAGAGCTCGGACTACAGGTGTTTTTTGGGCTGGAAACGAATTTTGCCGGACAGGAGTTTTTATTGTACGGTTTGTCAGAAAAGTGGCTTTTGGAACAGAAGGATATGCTTTTATGGAGTCCGAAGGAGCAGTTTGAAAGGGTGACCGCAGTGGGCGGTTTTGTGGTACAGGCACATCCGTACCGGGAAGCACCGTATATACCGGAGGTGAAGCTTTATCCGGAATGCTGCGAGGCTTTTGAAACCAGCAATGCACTGAATGAAGGACGCGGAAAGGATTTTAATAAAAAGGCGCAGCTTTATGCAAGGGAGCATGGAATTCATGCTACCGGAGGCTCGGATGCCCATGGCAGGGTGCAGCTGAGGGGCGGCGTTGTGTTTGAAAAGAAGTGGGAGAGCATTGCAGATTATATTGCAGCGGTGCGTAGCGGCAGCGGATATCGTATTATAACAGAGTTTGAGGAAAGGTAGACGCGAGAGGATGAAATTGCTTTTGCGTGGAGAAACGGTGTAATAAAGGAATGAATAAAATCAGAGGATTGCTGCGGAAGCTGCATCGCGGATTGCTGCAGAGAAAGCGTTATGTGGCTTATGTAGAGTGCCTTTCGGTGGATAAGAGTGCGGTGCTCCTGGAGTCACAGCATGGCAAAGAGCTGAATGGCAACGTATATGCGGTTTTGACGGAGCTTTGCAGGAATAAGGCGTATCAGGGATTGTCCCTGTATGTGACGGCAACGCGGGAGAATCGTAAGAAATTTGAAAGACAGCTGAAAGACAGCGGGTTGTCCGGGGTAAAGGTGCTTTGCCGGGGGACCTTTGCTTATTTTAAGACGCTTGCAACGGCAGGCTATCTGGTGAATGACAATACGTTTATTTATTGCTTTATAAAAAGAAAAGAGCAGATTTACCTGAATACATGGCACGGAACACCGTTAAAGACTCTGGGCAGACAGAGTAAGTCGGAGTACTTTTTAATAGGGAATGCCCAGAAGACCTTTCTGGATGCGGATTATGTGCTGTATCCAAATGAGTTTACGATGGAACACATGATAAAGGACTATATGGTGGACAATATCGGCAGGTTCACTCCGCTTCTCGGCGGTTATCCGCGTAATGCGGTGTTTTTTGACGCGGCTGCGGGAAAGAAATTGCGGGAGAAGTATGGCTTGTCAGGAAAAAGGGTCTATGCGTATCTTCCAACCTGGCGTGGGACAATCGGCAATGTTTCGAGCAAAGGACAGGAAGCCAGATTACTCGGCTTTTTTGAAGAGCTGGATGGAAAGCTGTCGGATCAGCAGGTGGTTTACGTAAAGATGCATACGGTCAGTGCGTCCCATATTTCTCTTGATAATTTTGCCCATATCAAACCGTTTCCGGCAGAGGAAACCTATGCATTTTTAAATGCGACAGATGGTCTGATTACGGATTATTCCAGTGTGTTTTTTGATT
>CAYNXA010000047.1:6736-10597 GCA_964401015.1 uncultured Oscillospiraceae bacterium | reverse complement strand
GAGTAAGGGCGAGAATACGATACCGACAACCGTATTTTTTCGCAAGCAGGCGGCAATGTGCCGAAACCTTTTCGCGGTCGGCTTCGCTACGCGGCGCGGTGACGAGGGTCACTTTTTGCAAGATCTCTTCGAAACGCACCCATTTTTCGAATCCGAACAGCATATCACTGCCGACGTACAGATAAAGATCGGCATCGGGGTGAAGTTCGGAAAGGGTCGCGAGGGTATCGACGGTGTAGCTTTTGCCGCGCCGCACCAATTCGATTGCCGAAAACACTTTGTCGCAGGGCAAATCGCCGAAAGCAAGCTGTGCCATTCGAAAACGGTGGGCGGGATTGTCGCCGACGGCAATCGATTTGTGCGGGGGGATTCCGGCGGGCAAAATATACAAAAGATCGGGCGCGATTTCCGCGCAAAACCGTTCAGCTGCGGCGATATGACCTTTATGGGGCGGATTGAATGTGCCGCCGAAAATGCCCAGCTTGAAAGTCGATGTTCGACTCATTTGTTTTTGCCGTTCTTTTGCGGCAGAGTAATCGTGCGGTTTTCTTCTTCCGAAGCTTCGCGATAGAGAACGATCTTGCGTCCGATGATCTGCACCGACTGCGCGCCGGTGGCATCGCAAAGCATTTGCGCCGCTTCTTTCGGCGTGTGCTCACAGGTTTCGAGAAGTTTTATCTTGATAAGCTCGCGCGCTTCGAGTGCCGAGTCGATCTGTTCGATAAAGGTATCGCCGATACCGTCTTTGCCGATTTGATAAAGCGCGTCGATTCGGTTGGCAAGACCGCGCAGATAGGCGCGCTGAGAGCTGTTCAACAATTCCATGGTACAAAAATCCTTTCGCTTGAAAGCGTCCCGAACGGAAAACGCTCCGAAGTTTGCTGTTTGTTCGAAAAAGTGGGGGAAGTAAACTTTTGGTCGGCAAAACGCCGTTTTTTCAGCCGAACAGTTCTTTCAAGATCGGCTTTAGGGCGAGCACACTGCGGTTGCGATGGCTCAACGAGTTTTTCTCGTCGGCGGTCAGTTCGCCGAACGTTTTGCTGAATGCGTGGCAGTAAAATATGGGGTCGTAGCCGAAGCCGCCGTTTCCGCACACTTCACGCGTGATATGCCCTTCGCAAAGGCCTTTGACGCAAAATTCCCGACGGTCGGGAAGCACCAGCGCCAGCGCCGAAACAAAACGCGCCGTCCGTTCGCCCGACGGAATGTCGCGCAATTCGTAAAGAAGCTTTTCGATGTTGGCTTCGTCCGACGCGTTTTCTTCGGTTTCCGAAGCATAGCGTGCCGAGCGAACACCCGGCATACCGCCCAGCGCGTCGACGCAAAGTCCCGAATCGTCGGCAAGCGTCGGCATATTCGAAAGACGGCAAAGTTCGCGCGCCTTTATCCGCGCGTTTTCTTCGAACGTCGAACCGTTTTCTTCAATGTCGATCGAAAAGCCCGCTTCGCTCATGGGCACGAGGGTCAAATTCGGGATGTCCGCCAAAAGCGCCGCCATTTCGGCGACCTTATGGGCGTTTTTGGTTGCTACCAATACAGTCATGATGTAGGTTCTCCGTCGGCAAAAGTGCCGCAACAATTTTTTGAGGTTTATTCTTCAAAAAGCGCGGTCACGAATTCGCGCGGGTCGAAGGCTTGCAAATCTTCGGCTTTCTCGCCGACGCCGATGAATTTGACGGGGATGCCGAGCGTCTTTTTGATCGAGATGACGATACCGCCCTTTGCCGTTCCGTCGAGCTTTGTCAGCACAATGCCCGTAATGTCGGCGGCGTTCATAAATTCCTTTGCCTGATTGACGGCATTTTGACCGGTCACCGCGTCGAGCACCAGCAAGGTCTCACGGTCGGTGTCGGGCAGTTCGCGCTCAAGTACGCGGTGGATCTTGGCAAGTTCGTTCATAAGGTTTTTCTTGTTGTGAAGTCGTCCCGCCGTGTCGACGATCAAAACGTCGGTGCCGTGCGCTTTGGCATAAGCCGCCGCGTCGAATACGACAGCCGCGGGGTCACTGCCCTCGGTATGCTTTACGATCGGAACGCCGACTCGCGACGCCCATTCTTCCAATTGGTCGATAGCGGCGGCGCGGAACGTGTCGGCGGCGGCGAGCACGACCGATTTTCCGTTCTCTTTCAAGCGGGCGGCGATCTTGGCGATCGAGGTGGTCTTTCCGACACCGTTTACGCCGATGACGAGAATGACCGACGGTGTTTTGGTCAAGGTGAGCGGCTCACTCTCGCCGATCGTGTTAAGCAAAATGTCGATAAGAGCGCGCTTGGCGTCCTCCGGTTCGTGAATCCGTTCTTCGCGGATTCGCTCACGCAGCGCTTCGATGATCTCTTCCGAAGCTTCGACGCCGACGTCGGCGGCAATCAAAACTTCTTCCAATTCTTCGAGCATATCTTCGTCGACGCTGACGAAAGATTTGAAAATATCGTTTACCTGTTTGAAAACCGAATCTTTGGTTTTTTTCAGACCCGCTTTCAGTTTTTCGAAAAAGCCCATGTGTGCGCTCCTTGCTTTCGGAATCATACGACACGAATTACAAAGTCGTGCGTCGTTCGGAATACGAATGGGTATAAGAATACCAACTATACTATGATACCACATTGTCCCCGAAAGTGCAAGTGGTTTTGGGGCGATGAAAGGGGAATTTTTTCGATTTTTTGTAAATAAATTCGCGCTTGTCGGCAAAACGGACGAAAAAATTTTGTTTTGCCGCAAGAAAAGCGACTTCCCGCCCGCGCTTTATACGGTCGCCGTATGGGCGCAGGAGTGCTGTGTGCATATATTAGGAAACAAACGACGCACATGTTTACATATCATCTTAGGTTTATTCGCCAATCGGACACGAAAATTTTGACGTTCCCTATTGCAATTCTCGCCGCCTTGTGGTATAAATGGTATGTCATTCGCAAAAATGCGAATTGTATTTTCGGATTTTGATTTAGGGAAAGGAGCGGTTTTGCCGTATGTGTGAACGCATCACTTCGCGTAAAAACCCGCGCATAGCGCAAGCGCGCGCTTTGACCGACAAGAAAGAACGCGACCGCACGGGGTGTTTTTTTGTCGAGGGGTCGAAGCTTTGCGAGGAACTTTTGAAAGAATCGCTGTGCGTCGAAACGGTGTTTTTTACCGAGCGGGCACGCGAAAAATACGCGTATGCGGTCGAACCGCTGCTTGAAAAGGCGCAAGAAAGCTTTTGCGTGACCGACGAGGTGTACGAAAAGCTGACCGACGAACAACACCCGGAAGGGGTTTTCGCCGTGGCGCAAAAACCGACCGTCTTTCATGCGATCGACGAAACGGCGGGAAAGGGCGGCTTTTTGATTTTGGACGGGGTGCAAAATCCGTCGAATCTCGGAACGGTCATCCGCACGGCAAGCGCATTCGGTATCGAACGCATTTTACTCGGCGAGGGCTGTGCCGACCCGTTCGGCATAAAGGCACTGCGCGCTTCGATGGGAACGGTATTCAAAGTCACTTTATGCCGCGTTGATACGCTGTACGATGCGGTACGGACACTGCGCGGCGGCGCGGGGAAGATCTACGGCGCGGCGCTTTCCGAAACGGCACGCGATATTCGCGAGCTTTCGTTTGCTCCCGATGACCACATCGTCATCGGCAGTGAGGGGCGGGGCATTTCCGAACCGATCCTTTCGCTGTGCGATACACACGTGATCATTCCCATGCGTCGTAACGTCGAATCGTTGAACGCGGCGACGGCGACGGCGATCTTTCTTTGGGAAAAACAAAAGGGGGCGCTTTCGTGACCGTCGGCAATCAAACGGCGTATCTTTTGTGGCTGTCGACCGTATGCTTTCCGGGGAGCGATCTTCCGAAGCGGGCGTATTTGGCGTTCGACGG
>CAYNXA010000047.1:0-6726 GCA_964401015.1 uncultured Oscillospiraceae bacterium | reverse complement strand
CGTCTTTACGAAACGCCGTCCGAGGTGCTTTCCGATTACGGTTTTTCGCCCGAAGAATGTGAAACATTGGGCAAAAAAGATTTTTCGCGCGCCAATCAAATCACCGATTATTGTGCCGAAAACGGCATTACGTTACTCACTTTCGAATCCGAACAATATCCCGAACGGCTGTTTATGCTGGACGACCCGCCGCCGGTTTTGTATGCGAAAGGGCAAGTGCACCGCTTTCGACCGAATCCGACGGTAACGGCGGTCGGCTCACGCAATTGTTCGGAGGCGGGCTATCGCGACGCCTATACGCTCTGCTATAAACTTTCCTGCGCGGGCGTTTCGATCGTGACGGGACTTGCCGAGGGGATCGACACGGCGTGTACCCTTGCCGCGTTGGACAGCGGCGGTTTTGCCATCGGAATTTTGGGGAGCGGTATCAATATGCTGTATCCCTACGAAAGCCGCGAGCTTTTTTCGCGCATGATGCGAAGCGGTCTCGTTCTGACCGAATTTTCGCCCTATACCCAGCCGATGGCGCGCAACTTTCCGATACGAAACCGCGTGCTTGCCGCTCTTTGCGACGTTTGTTTGGTCGGCGAGGCACGAGTCGGTTCGGGCGCCCTGATCACGGCGGCGGACACACGGAGTTGCGGGAAACCGATCTATGCCATTCCCGGTCGGATCTACGACGAAAAATGCGAAGGTACCAATCAGCTTTTGCGTGGTGGGGCTTTGCCCGCGACCAAGGCACAGGATATTTTGGAGGGGCTTTCGTATTTGTATCCCGAATCGAACCGCCTGTACGAGCGGGAAAACGGCAAGCGCCCCGAACCGAAAGGCGAAGCTGTCATCAAGCAAAAACCGCCCAAGTCCCGTTCCAAAACAAAAGAAAAGGCGAAAATCCGTTCCGAAAGCACGGTCGACGAAATCGTTGCGGAACCGACCGTAAGACCGAAAACCGTCGATCGCGCTTCGTTGCATCTCGAAGAACGGAGCGAGGACGAGAAGAAGATCTTACTCGCTTTGCTGGACGGCGCCAAAACGCCCGACGAACTTTGTCGCGAATGTGCGCTTTCCGCCGACGGAATTTTGACCGTGCTGACTATGCTTGAAATTGAGGGGACGATCACTTCGTTACCCGGCGGAACGGTGGCACTTGTCACAGGCGAGGAGGGCACTTCATAGTCCGTTCGGCAGGGCAAGAAACCGCTTTTGTACCCTATTTCATGTATCGGATTGCCGCTTAAAGGCAAATCGATCGTTCCCTATACTATACTTCTATATTTTGTTTCACGGAGGAAAACTGTGTCCAATCTTGTAATCGTAGAGTCCCCGTCCAAGGCGGGTACCATAAAAGGCTATCTCGGCAAGGGCTATAAAGTCGTTGCTTCAAAAGGGCATGTGCGCGATTTGCCGAAAAGCACATTCGGAATCGATATCGAAAACGATTTCGCACCTAAATATATCAACATTCGCGGCAAAGGTCCGCTTATTGCCGAACTGAAAAAAGAAGCGAAAAACGCCGATGTTGTTTATCTTGCTGCCGACCCCGACCGCGAGGGAGAAGCCATATCCTGGCATTTGGCAAACGTGCTGGGACTGTGCGGCAACCCGAAAGCCAAGCGCGTGACCTTTAACGAGATCACAAAGCCGGCGGTAAAAGCGGCCATCAAAAAGCCGTCGGAAATCAACATGAATCTGGTCGATGCCCAACAGGCGCGCCGAATTTTGGACCGTATCGTCGGCTACAAAGTCAGCCCAATCCTTTGGAAAAAGATAAAGAGTGGTCTTTCGGCGGGACGTGTGCAATCGGTGGCGACCCGCATCGTCGTCGAACGCGAAAACGAGATACGTGCGTTCGTTCCCGAAGAATTTTGGAAGATCGCCGCGTATCTTTCGACCGACGGCGGTATGTTGAAAGCGTCGTTTTACGGCGACCGAAACGGCAAAAAAGAACTGCATAACCAAGAAGAAACCGACGCCGTGGTACAAGCGGTCGAAAAGAGTGTCTTTGCGGTCGACAACATTAAAAAATCGGTGCGCGTCAACAACCCCGCCCCGCCTTTCATCACATCGACCTTGCACCAAGAAGCCAACCGTCGTTTCGGCTTCCGTTCCGAACGCACGGCAAAATTGGCACAGGAGCTTTACGAGGGCGTTCAATTGGGCGATATGGGCACCCGCGGTCTTATCACCTATATGCGTACCGACTCGTTGCGCGTTTCGGACGTGGCGGCAGAGGCGGCAAAGCAATATATCGAACAAAAATACGGCGCCGATTATTATCCCAAGACCCGCCGTGTCTATAAACTTCGTGCCGGCGCACAGGACGCGCATGAAGCGATTCGACCCGCCGATATGGCATTGGAACCCGACCTTGTGAAACCGTTTTTGTCCGCCGAGCAGTTTAAGCTTTATAAGCTCATTTGGGATCGTTTCGTTGCGTCGCAAATGGCGTCGGCGTTGCTGGATACCGTGACCGTCGATTTGGAAGCGGGCGGTTATATTTTCCGTTCGTCGGGCTATACGGTCAAGCACCCCGGCTTTATGGCGGTTTACGAAGAAACCAAAGAAGAAAAAGACGAAGATTCCCAAAAAGAAGAGGAAGAAAAAGAAGCGCGCTTGCCCGAAGTCAACAAAGGTGACCGTCTTACTTTGACCAAGCTCGACCCGTCGCAACATTTCACGAAGCCGCTGGCACGCTATAACGAAGCGACGCTGATCAAAGTGCTGGAAGAAAAGGGAATCGGCCGTCCGTCGACCTATACGCCGACCATTACGACCATCATTCAGCGCGGCTACGTCGAACGGGAGGGAAAGACGTTGGTGCCCACGCCTCTCGGCGAAATGACCACCAAACTCATGACCGATTACTTCGAAAGTGTCGTCGATTACGGCTTTACCGCCGAAATGGAAGAAAAGTTGGACCTTGTCGAAAACGGCAAAGCAAATTTGAGCGAGGTATTGACCGAATTTTACGGCGATTTCGAAAAGCTTTTGAAAAACGCCGAGGACAATATCGATAAAGGCAATTACCGACTCGCCGCCGAAGAAACCGATATCGTTTGCGAAAAGTGCGGCAGCAATATGGTCATCAAAAACGGACGGTTCGGCAAATTCGCCGCTTGTCCCAATTATCCCGCGTGTCGCAACACCAAGCCGATCGATCGCGACGGAAACGTGATCGTCAAGAGCGAAAGCGACGCGCCCACCCCCGCTCCCGCCGATATCAAATGCGAACTTTGCGGCGGCGATATGGTGATTCGACGCGGGCGCTACGGCAATTTCTATGCTTGTGCCAAATACCCCGAATGTCGCGGAACAAAGCCCATCAACAAAGATCTGAATGTTCCTTGCCCGCTGTGCGGTGCCAAGCTTGTCATCAAACACGGCAGAAAGAAGAGCGTTTTTTACAGCTGTGAAAAATATCCGACTTGCAAATTCTCGACATGGGATATCCCGCAGGAAGAAAAATGCCCTGATTGCGGCGGCTTGTTGCTTCGTAAAAAAGGCAAAGACCTGCTCTATTGTCGCAATGAAGCGTGCGGCTATACGGGAACCGTCGAAAAAGCCGAGAAACCCGAAAAAACCGAAACGAACGCAAAGAACGAGGCGTGAATGTTCGTCCGCGCCGCTTTTTTGCGCGGCATAACTTTAGGAGGAAAAACATTGAAAATTATCGTAGATTGTATGAGCGGCGACAACGCCCCCGAAGCCATCGTGAAAGGCGCTGTGGCAGGATCGCTTATGCACGATACCGGTGTGTTGCTTGTCGGCGACGAAACGGTTATTCGAAAGATCATTGTCGAAAACAAGTTGGATGACAGCCGTGCCGAAATTTTCCATACGGCGGCGGAACCCGTCAATATGGACGACGAGCCGGGCTGTGTCATGAAAGAAAAAAAGGACGCATCGCTTCCGACGGCGTTGCGACTTTTGGCGGAAGGAAAAGGCGATGCGGTCATCAGCGCCGGCAATACGGGTGCGCTTTTCACCGGTTCCACCTTGATCGTGCGCCGTATCAAAGGTATGCGCCGTGCGGCACTCGGTGCGATCGTTCCGCTTGAAAAGCCGATGTTGATCGTCGACGCGGGCGCCAACACCGACGTGTTCCCCGAACATTTATACGATTTTGCGCGATTGGGCAGTCTTTTCATGCAAAAAGTCATGCATGTGGAAAAGCCCGCCGTCGGACTCATCAACAACGGCACCGAAGAGAAAAAAGGCACGCCCTTGTATCAGGAAACGTATGCGCTTTTGAAAGAAAGCGATCTGCATTTTATCGGCAATATCGAGGGACGTGACGTGCCGAGCGGCGTTGCCGACGTGATCGTATGCGACGGCTTTACCGGAAACGTTGTTTTGAAGCTCTGCGAGGGCTTCGGACTTTTCATCAAAAAAACGCTCAAAGACGTTTTCATGCGCAACCTGCGCACAAAGGTCGGCGCCTTGCTGGTAAACGACAGCATTGACGGGTTGAAAAAGAAAATGGACTATTCCGAACACGGCGGCGCACCCTTTATCGGTATTTCGAAGCCGGTCATCAAAGCCCACGGAAGCTCCAATGAAAAGAGCATTTGCCGTTGTGTTTTGCAAGCGAAGGAATATGCCGAATCGGGAATCATCGACGAATTTGCCGCTATGACCCGAAAAGGTGACGAAGAAAAGAATCGGGAGCAGGCATGACGAAGAATAAAGAGAAAGAAACCGAAAAAGAAATCGAAAAAAACGGCAAAAACGATCTGCCGCGCGATATTTCCGAATTGCAAGAGGCGATCGGCTATCACTTCAAAAATCCGACACTTTTGCATACGGCATTGACCCATTCGTCGTATGCCAACGAATGTAAAGCCCGCGGCGACCACGATGTCGAAAGTTACGAGCGGTTGGAATTTTTGGGCGATTCGGTCTTGTCGATCATTACGTCGGATTTTTTATTCGAACAATACAGTCAATTCGCCGAGGGCGAACTGACCAAGATCCGTGCCGCCGCCGTATGCGAGGGAGCGTTGTACGAATACACGACCGCCTTTTCGGGCGGCGACTATTTGCTCATCGGACACGGCGAAGAACTGACCGGCGGGCGGGAACGACGTTCGATATTGGCGGATATTTTCGAAGCGATATTGGCGGCGATCTATTTGGACGGCGGCTATCGGCACGCCCGTGATTTTGCTTTGCCTTATATCGTCAAAAAAGTTCGCGAACTTGCGACCCACGGCAAAGGCGAGGATTGCAAAACGGCACTTCAGCAATTGGTTCAGCAAAATAAAGGCGACCTTTTGGAATACGTACAGGTCGGCGAAGAGGGTCCCGCTCACGACAAAAGCTTTTTGTTTGAGGTGCGCTTGAACAACAATGTCATCGGGCACGGCAAAGGTGGCACCAAGCGTGAAGCGGAACAATGCGCCGCCCGCGAAGCTTTGATCTTGTTCGGGGTCATTCCCGAAAACGACCGTTGAGCCGCCGCGTCAATATTCCGTTGTTTATCCCGCATGAGGGTTGTCCGAACGCATGCGTCTTTTGCGACCAACGAGCCATAACGGGAAATTGCGGCGGTGCAAGACGGGATATCGTCCCCGAAATCGAACAGGCGCTTTCGACGGTTCGCCGCGAAGATACAGCCGAGATCGCTTTTTTCGGCGGGAGCTTTACGGGAATCGATCGCGACGAAATGGTACGCATGTTACGCGACGCGTATCGCTACGTAAAAGACGGTAGGGTCGAATCGATTCGTCTTTCGACCCGTCCCGATTATATCGATGACGAGATCTTGTCGATTCTTTCGCGCTACGGCGTGCGACATATCGAATTGGGTATCCAATCGTTTGATGAGGCGGTGCTTGCCGCTTCGGAGCGGGGACATACGGCAGAGCAGAGTCGGCGCGCTTGTGAAAGGGTTGTATCGCGCGGGTTTGTGCTCGGCGGGCAAATGATGCTGGGACTGCCCGCTTCCACAGCGAAAAAAGAGCGGGAAACGGCACGTGCGATAGCCGAACTCGGCGCGCGAGAGGCGCGAATCTATCCGACGGTGGTCTTTCGCGAAACGAAACTGTACGACCGAACAAAAGCGGGCTTGTACGAACCTCTTTTATTGGAAGAGGCGGTCGAACGAGGCGCCGATTGCTGTGAGATCTTTTTGGGGCATGACGTAAAAATTCTGCGCGTCGGTTTGTCGGCAAGCGAAGCTCTTTCCGATCCGCAAACGGCACCGTACGGCGTGACACATCCCGCATTCGGCGAGCTTTGCTTCAGCCGCGTGTATGAACGAAAGATTTTGGAGGCGCTTGAGAGAAAGTCGATTCCCGACGCACCTTTCGAATTGACGGTGATCTGTCCGCGTGGGGAAGTGTCGAAAGTTTGCGGGCACGGCGGTTGTAACCGTCGGAAGATCGAAGAATATTTCGAAACGAACGGTTTTGCAAAACCGAAAAAAATTCGTTTTTGCGAGGATGATACCTTGCCCCTTTATCGGATAAAAACGGAATATCAAACCGAAAGCGGGACAAAACGGCATCTTGAAACATGAAAAAAGAAAAAATCAAAAGCAATGATACGAAACAAGAGAAGAAACAAAAGGAAGTGAACCGATGCACTTAAAAGCGCTTGAAATGCGCGGCTTCAAATCGTTTCCCGATAAGACACGGCTGGATTTCGAAAAAGGAATCACGGCGATCGTCGGTCCGAACGGAAGCGGAAAGTCCAATATTTCCGACGCCGTGCGCTGGGTTTTGG
>CAYNXA010000046.1:0-10635 GCA_964401015.1 uncultured Oscillospiraceae bacterium | reverse complement strand
GCTTATTATAGCGGCAATCGCAGCTTTGGTGGCTGCGTTTATTTATTTGTGGAATAACTGTGATGGATTCCGTCAGTTCTGGATTGACCTTTGGGAAAACATCAAGGAAGTTGCTATTGTGGTGTGGGAGGCAATCAAGAATTTCTTTTCTGCCGTATGGAAAACTATCAAAGCAATTTTCACGGCAGCATTTGAAATCATAAAGACACTCGTTACAACTTACTTCAATTTTTATAAAACGATTATTGAAACAGTGTTCGGTGTCATCAAGACAGTAGTGACTACCGCTTGGAATTTTATCAAAGGCATTTTTGAGACAGTATTTAATGTCATAAAAACCATTGTTACAACCTACTTCAATGTCTATAAGACGATTATTGAAACGGTACTGAATGTGATAAAGACTGTGGTAACCAATGTATGGAACACCATAAAGACCGTTATTACCACGGTGCTTAATGCAATCAAGACCATTTTTACTACGGTGTGGAATGCAATCAAAACAATTATTTCTGCTGTGGTCAGTGGAATTAAGGGATTGATTACAGGTGACTTCACGGCTGTAAAAAACGCAATCAGTACCATTATGAATACGATTAAAAGTACCATCAGTACCGTATGGAATACGATAAAGAATACGATTTCTACCGTGCTTGGATCCATAAAGAATGGTGTGAGCAATATTTTCAACGGCATTCTTTCGGCTATCAAGAATGCAATGTCGAATGTGTTCAATGCCGTTAAAGATGGTTTTTCCAAAGTGAAGGAACATATCACAGGACTTGCTTCACAGGCGTTAACATGGGGAAAAGATTTGGTGATGGGACTTGTAAATGGTATTAAGAGTTGTATTGGTGCCGTTGGGGACGCTGTAAAAAGTGTAGCAGACAAGATTACATCATTCCTTCACTTCTCCGTGCCGGATGAGGGACCACTTACAGAATACGAAGAATGGATGCCAGACTTTATGCAAGGGTTGGCAAAAGGTATCGAAAAAAGTAAGGGTCTTGTTACAGGTGCTGTAAAAGGACTTGCAGCTGATATGGTGGTAAATCCAAATGTTACTGCCGGAACAATTCAGCAGGTACAGTCCACACAGTCAGATTTGCTTGGAAATATTATGCACGGCATTCAGTCCGTGGCAAGTGGTATGGAAAATCTGCAAATGGCAGGTGGGGATATTTCCATTCCTGTTTACATTGGCGGAAACCTTCTTGATGAAGTGATTGTGAGTGCCCAGAGCAGACAGAACTTAAGATCAGGAGGAAGATAAGATGGCTTTTATACAGTATTTAAGATTTAACGGGGAGAAACTGCCACTCCCCGTTTCTTATGATGTGGAATACTCGGAAGTGGAAGCAGATACTTCCGGGGAAACAGAGGCAGGAACAAGACAAAGGGATGTACTTCGCAGTGGCATAGTTACAATCCCTGTTTCCTTTCAGGTAAGTCCGGCATGGCTTAAGAAACTGTCGGTTTACAGCAAACTTGCAAAGATTACCGTAGCATACTTTGATACGGCAGAACTTGATGTAAAGGAAACACAGATGTATATAGAAGGATTCAAGAGCAGTCTTGTGAAAGATACCTCCTATAAAGGATTGTGGAAGGTTTCGTTTACATTACAAGAGTTTTAGGAAAGGGGTGCTATCATGTATCCAGTCAGTGATAAATACAAAGCCGCCATACGGGACAGCACCAGAAAATTTTATTACAGTGGAAAAATCATAACAAAAGGTGGCACAGAGTACCCTTTTGAAAATAAGGATATCGTAAAAGGAAGTGCGTATGTGACTAATCAGTGCTGTGGAGACAGTGAGATTGAGATTGGTTCGGTATATGCAGCAGAAATGGGAATCACACTTTTTTCTGACATTGACCGTTATACATTGGAAGGGGCAACGATTACTTTGAGTTTCTTCTTACAACTGGATGATGGAACATACGAAGAAGTACCACTTGGTATTTTTGAAATCAGCGAAGCGAACAGAACGATTAACTGTCTGGCTATCAAGGCCTATGATTATATGCTCCGATTTGATAAGGATTTCAACAATGTAGTATCGAGTGGTTCGGCATATCAGTTTTTGGCACTTGCCTGTGAAAACTGTGATGTGGAACTGGCGCATACGGAAGAGGAGATGGCTACATGGAAAAATGCCACAATTCAGCTAGGGGTTTATTCGGAGAATGATATTGAATCGTGGCGAGACGTGATTTATTACGTGGCACAGGTACTTGGATGTTTCTGTACTATCAACAGAGAAGGGAAATTGGAACTGAGGAAGTATGGAAATGTATCGGTTGAGACCATAGAGAGTAAGCACAGATTTACGAGCAGTTTCTCAGATTTTGTTACAAGGTACACGGCTATCAGTTCTACAAACAACAGAACACAGAAAGCAGAATATTATGCGTTGAAAAAAGATAATGGACTTACTATGAACCTTGGAGTAAACCCATTGTTACAGTTTGGTTTGGTGGAAACGAGAGAAGATATTCTGATAAATATTTTGGACGATATCAGCCTTATTTCATATGTTCCGTTTGATTCAAGTACCATCGGAAACCCAGCGTTTGACCTTGGGGACGTTATTACCTTCACAGGTGGTCACGCCGATGGTGGTCAGATTACCTGTATTACCAAATATGATTTTAAGGTTAACGGGCAGCATACTTTAAAATGTGTGGGTAAAAACCCAAGGTTGGCACAAGCAAAAAGTAAAAATGATAAGAATATTGCAGGACTGTTAAATTCCGTGGAAGCCGGAAAGATAGCAGTCCATACTTTTATGAATGCGTCATCTTATACTATCGGAAGTGCAAATACAGAGATTGCGAACATTGAGTTTGCATCAAATGAAGATACGGACGCGCAGTTTCACGGAACAATTCTTCTTGAAGTAAAGGCAGAAGAAGTGGAAAAGATAGGAAAGATTACGATACCGATAACTTCCGATGATGGAAAATCAACAGAACAGGAAGTACCTATGACAATGAAAGAGGATGGGAAAGCGGTAATCACGGTTACCTATGTTATCAATGATAATGTGCTTACGACTTATTGCCCTATGGAGTCATGGCATTCCGGCAGACACATCTTGAACCTTTATTATCCTTTAAGTGGCTTGGAGGCAAATGCTTATAATACCTTCCGTGTGTGGGTTAATATGGCAGGCGGTACTGCAAGTGTTGGTCGAGGACAGGCTATCTGTACTATCAGCGGGCAGGGTCTTTCTTCTAACAACAATTGGGATGGTCGTTTGGAATTTGAAGACCAGATGGGAGTTGTCAGAATAGGTGGTGCATTGAAGGTTGTGGATTTGGCTGCAACGGTGTCAACGCATACGGAAATTCCAAATCCAATCGGTGTGACAGAAGGGTTCAAACTTATTTCTTTTGGTGGAATTGGTGTTGTTGCTATCTCGGATGAGATTGCTGTTAATCCTGTTATTGTTACAGAGATTATCGAAGTGGCAGACCGTGATGAAATGGAATTTAATGATTATTATGTGAAGACGGAAAACGTATTTGAATTTGAAACGGCTTATGAGTTCACAAGTCAGGAATATCCGATTGACAGAGGTCGCATGACGAAAATGGTAACAAATACAGAGCAGTTTGCAAGAATAGACAGTTTGGAGGTGGAGTAGCATGGCTGATTATAATTCAATAGCAGATATGATGAACACCACGGCCAATATGACGCAACTCATCAATAATAGCGGGCAGGATGATAATGTCCTGTCCATTGATGGGGTGGACTGGTTCTTCTTTAATGGAGTCCGTGCATCCACACTTTATGTCAGTGGTAACAGTTTTATTGGTATGGGAGTCAATTCGGAGCAATTGGCTATGTGCCGTAGAGATACGAAACTTTGGAACTTATATCGTGAAGAAGCTACCCTGTTTGGGACTTATAAAGTTTTGAAAATCAGATGGGAGGGCTATGCTCAGTATAACAGCACAAGTTCCGATGTGGTATTAAGGCACGAATGGTTCTTTATTGAGAACGGAGATATGTTTCTTAATCTTATACCACCAAAGAATAGCAGTTATTTAGGCTATACCCGAGTGACTGCAAGTGCCACATATAATGTAACAGTTATAGCCGGACAGCAGACCTATGTATGTTTTCATGCAATGGATGATCAGGGGAAAACTTTTGATATGTCATACGGCATTATGGATATTCAAGCGCCGTTTGAAAGAAAGTATCTTCTGTGCGATAAAGATGGCATTTACTACAGGCTACAACATGACAAAGCATTTGTGGATGCTATCGAGTTAAAGGGATATCAGTTCATCCGTACAGGAATTATACCGAACCAGGATACAAGGGTTGTTATTTCCTTTAAGACAAATACTTTTAATGATGCCGCATTGTTTGGAGCAAGGGAGAGTACATCCACTAATAAATTTGGTGTATTCCTTATGAACTCAACAACAATACACGGTCAGTTCAATACAGAATCTACGGCTGCAGCAGTGGATGATTACTCGTCGCTTGATGTAACGGTAGAACTGTCTAAGAACGGTTTGATGAGAGATGGTGTTGTTATAGCAGAATATACGGAGGCAGAGTTTTCTGCTCCGGGCGAAATGACAGTAGGAACTATCAATACGAATGAGACCTTGGATACTAGATATTTTAAAGGTCTGATATACAAGGTGGAAGTGTGGCAGGGAGAAGAACAACTTCTTGACCTTGTCCCTTGTGTAGATGAGCAGATTCAACCATGTTTCTACGATACTTTAACGGGTGTCTGTTATTACAACGATGGGTATGGGACATTTGGATTTGTGGATGAAGGACTTCTGTTTGATGAAGCTACCCACTTGGAAGGTGTAGAATTCGAAGAATTAACAGCAGATGTATTTCATACATATGGATTCGTGGATTTTCCGAGGAATGTTATTTTTTCAAGGCTTGTCAATCCAACATTGCTTTATTGGCAGGATTCTGACACAGAACTTCCAGAAATGAAGATGTCGTTAGTGGCAACCCCACCTGTGCAGGTGGTTTATTCTAAAAACAATGAAATGATAGACAGTACCATCCTTGGCATTGAGTCGGTGGAGATAGAGGCAGACGATACTACATTGTTTGCTTTTTCTTTTGATGGCGGAGAAACTTGGAAAGCCTATATTGAAAATATGTGGGTAACGCTGTCGGAGGAAACAAGTGGAATGAACAGGGAAACGGTAGAGGCTATCGGCACGGATGCTTGGAATGAAGCCTGTGCAGAGAAACAGTACAAGATTCGATTTACTCTCATCGAAGGGGGATATGTGAATCGTATCATTGTACATTATTTGAATTAGGAGGTGACGGTATGGGAATGAAAGGTACAACCGTTATAGAACTTACCGATGTGAATACAGGGAAAGCTGAAACTTATAAAGACGAGAATATGATTACAAATGCTATTTCGCAATTATTCTCAAACAACATCGAAGGAATGCTTTATGCTGTTCAAGGGTCAGCTACGGCAAACTGGAATGACTATCATTTGCCTATCTGTCCGAATGCTATAGGTGGCATTTTACTTTTCTCGGAGACATTGGAAGAAGATGCAAACAACATCTATGCTCCTTCCATCAATCCGTGTGTAGGGTATGCATCAAATAATGTAAACTCCACAGCTAATGTTATGCGTGGCAGTTTAAATCTTACTGAATCAGGGAAGATAACCCGCGGCTATAAATATGTGTGGGATTTTGCTACCAGTCAAGGAAATGGAACTATATCAGCGGTGGCACTCACACATAAAAGAGGTGGTGTTGGTTATGTGGGAGATAGTTATGATGCTGGAAGTCGATGGTTGCAAATGAAAAATGTGAGTAATGGTATAAGTGGTGTAACGGCAAATCTTTATGTAGATGCGGTGGAGGTTAACTTTGAAGGAAACTACTTTGTATCCATTTCTATGAATAATGAAAACGCTATTATTATAAAAAAAGTCAGAAAGTGTTATAGAGACATCGGCTTAAATTTTTCATTGAGAGAAGATGGTGACGAGATTCTTGAAACAGTTACACTTACACCGACAACATTTATTAATTCATATGCCTCGAATGGATATGGATATTATGATTTTATTGATGGAAAGGATGGATATTGGTATGGATTTCTGACAGGTGGAAATTCAAGCGGAAATGCTACGGTAAAATGGATGAAAATCAAAAAAGATGATTATTCGTTTACGGAGGGAACATGGACACTTACCAATGCCAAACTTACATCTTGTGGTTATCATAGTGGTTATGGTGGTTCTCCTTCCAGAGAAGTGCGAACTGTAATTCGTAATGGGTATGTGTACTTCATGCATTACAGCAGAACCGGGTTATATAAGGTTAACCTTAATAACAGTGCTGACATCACATACATTGCTTTTGGTTTTACTTCCAATTTCAATGGTGGAGATAATTATGGATACACATATATGTGGAACTACGCAGATTGGATAATGGGTTCTGATTTTGTTGTGGATACAAACGATGTGGTGCGAAAGACAACGAATAACCGTGCATTAAGTTATATCTGTACACCATTGTTTCAATATGGACCTTATGCATTAACATATGGCAGATATTATTACAGCAGCATGAGTGTTTATAAATCCATGTGGTTTATGGCTCCATATCTGGCATCCATCAATAATCTGTCTACGGCAGTTATTAAGACGGCCGACAAGACAATGAAGATTACTTATACAATCACGGAAACTGAATAAATGATGATAGAGCAGTCCAATGCCGGGCTGCTTTTTTCATACACAAAATTAGAAAGGCGGGTAAGGCTTATGAAACAGGTAATATCAACGTTGCAATACTTATTTGCAGGAATAGGAGGCTTTATGGGGTGGTTCTTAGGAGGCTTTGACGGATTTCTGTACGCACTTGTTGTGTTTGTGGTGATTGATTACATCACAGGCTTAATGGCTGCGTTCTTTCAAAAGAAGTTGTCAAGCGAGACGGGATTTAAGGGGATTTGCAAGAAGGTGACCATTTTCTGTTTGGTGGGTATCGGACATATTTTAGATGCCCAGGTAATCGGAAGTGGTAGTGTCCTTCGCACAGCAGTAATTTTCTTCTACCTCTCCAATGAAGGTATTTCCATCATTGAGAATGTTGCCATTATCGGACTTCCTGTTCCGAAGAAACTGATAGAAGTTTTGGAACAGCTGCATGATGAGGCAGAAGATACAACAGATAGTGAAGAGTAGGGAGTGGCTATGCCACTTCATTTTTCTTTGCAGAAAGTGAGGTTTTTTTATGAATATTATTCAGAGTATTTGTACACAGTCGGATTGCTATAAGGCAGGAAAGATAATAGAAGTAAAAGGGTTAATGATTCACAGTGTGGGTTGCCCACAGCCAAAGGCACAGTCTTTTATCAATAACTGGAACAAGTTTGGAGCCAATGCCTGTGTTCATGCTATCGTTGAGCCGGATGGAGATGTTTATCAGCTTCTTCCTTGGGAACACAGGGGATGGCATGGTGGTGGAGCAAGTAACAATACCCATATCGGTGTTGAAATGACAGAGCCAAACACCATCAAATATGTGGGTGGAGCAACTTGGCAAGAAACCGGGGACGGAACTAATACCAAGGCTCATGTACTTGCAACCTACAAGCATTCAGTAGAATTGTTTGCATATCTGTGCGAGAAGTTTGGCTTGGATCCATTGGCAGACGGTGTGATTATTTCTCATTCCGAAGGCTATAAGCGTGGAATTGCAAGTAACCACGGAGATGTAGAGCATCTTTGGAATAAGTTTGGCTTATCTATGGCACAGTTCCGTAAGGACATCAAGGCTGCAATGACAGTTGATGAGACGGAAGGGTTTACAAAGATTATGGGTTCATCTGTTGCTACGGTAGAGCAGATGAAGGCTTATATCAAAGCAAAGAATCCGGCTGTGGCTCAGTCTGTTCTTGATATGCTGCCTTTCTATCTTTCGGAGGGAAAAGCAGAAGGAGTGCGCGGAGATATTGCATTTGCACAGAGTTGCCTTGAGACTGGAAACTTTAAGTTTGAAGGTACAGCGGTAACCCTTGCACAGAACAACTTCTGTGGTATGGGAGTGACTTCCAAGGGTAAGACAGGGAATTCCTTTGATACAGCACAACTTGGTATCAGAGCGCAAATACAGCATCTTAAGGCTTATGCATCTACGGATGGCTTAACCAATGACTGCATTGACCCTCGTTTCAAATATGTGACAAGAGGTAGTGCTGAATATGTAGAGTGGCTCGGTCAGAAGGAAAATCCTAATGGTAAAGGCTGGGCAACAGGAAAAGGCTATGGTGGAAAAATCCTTACTATTTTGAGTGCTGTTGTAGGTACTAAAGTAGAAGAAGCACCTGCCAAAAAGGAAGTCTGGTATCGTGTTCGTAAGACATGGGCGGACGAAGCATCGCAGAAGGGAGCGTACCATAACCTTGAGTATGCAAAGAAATGTGCAGATGAGAATAAGGGTTATTCAGTATTTGATGAGTACGGCAAAGTGCTTTATAGCAACAACGCATCATCTGTTCCTTATCTCGTAAAGGTATCTCTTAAGGATTTGAATATCCGTAAAGGTCCGGGAACGAACTATGCCAGAACACAGTATATTCCTGTTGGTGTTTATACCATCGTTGAAGAGGCTGATGGTAAGGGAGCAACCAAGTGGGGAAGACTTAAGTCTGGTGCAGGATGGATTTCCCTTGATTTTGTAACTAAATTATAAGCAAGCAGTATGCCTGTGGATTCCGTTTGGAGTCTGCAGGCTTATTTTTTTTGATTTTATTCGGCCACTTTTATGGATTTTTCCCAAAGAATAGTGAAGGGATAATAAATTAACGATGAATACAAAAAATTGATGCCCTTCAGAAGGAGGATTTCATCAATGAATGATATGCAAAGGAAACAAATAACAGACCTCCGCTTGAGGGGATGCAGCTATTCTCAAATATCTATTAAAGTGGGTATTTCAGAAAATACAGTAAAAACGTTTTGTAGAAGAAATAATCTAAAGGCAGAGGATATAGCAACTGCAATCACTCCAAAGAAAGGTATTTGTGAGTGTTGTGGAATACCTACAATTCATACGAAAGGGAAAAAAGCAAAGAGGTTCTGTTCCAGTAAATGTAGAAATAAGTGGTGGAATACAAATCTTGATAAGGTAAATAAGAAAGCAAATTATGATTTTGTTTGTATTTATTGTAAAAAGCCTTTTACGGCTTATGGGAATAAAGGTAGAAAATACTGCAGCCATGAATGTTATGTGGCAGACAGATATTATGGAGGAATTTGATTATGGATGAAAACAAAAGCGTACCTGTTTGTGATAAGTACACTCTTACAATAAAAGAAGCAGTAGCTTATTTTAATATTGGAGAAAAGAAGATGCGAAAATTAGCCTTTGAAAACACAGGGAGATTTTCTTTAATGAGTGGGAACCGATATCTTATTATTAGACCTAAATTTGAGAAGTATTTGGAGAATACGGAAGGCGTTTAGGATTGATAATTGTCTATTTTATCTGCCGAAAGTAGTTGATAAATAAGTAGTTTAGAGTGATATATGGTATACCCCAAATACCTGGGGAATCTAGGAAATGGAGCGAATTATACATGAAACCACAAATTGGAAACAAAGCAACAATGACGGTTCAAGAGGCGGTACAGTATTACTGTCTGAGCCGTAGGAAATTTTATGCCTTATTGCATCAGCCGGGAATGGAATTTGTAGTTTTCTATTATGATGGAAGAAGACTCATCATTCGTGAGGTGTTTGAAAAATATCTTGATGCACACCCTGAATTAAGAAGGAGGGGATTTGATGGCAGGTAAAGCGGGATTCAGAAGAGATTCAAAGCATAGAGTTCTTCGCAGAGGAGAATCCATCAGAGCCGATGGAAAGTACCAATTCAAATATCATGTTGGGGGTAAGCCACATTTTGTTTATAGTTGGAGACTTGAACCAACGGATACATTGCCAGTTGGCAAAAAGCCGTGTCTTTCCTTAAGAGAAATTGAAAAGCAGATAGGTTATGATTTAGACAATCAGCATGACCCGTTAGGAAAGAATATTACAGTGATGGAGTTGGTAGAAAGATACCTTAAAACCAAAGTGGGAGTAAAACCTAACACTAAGGCAAATTACAATTTCGTTAGGAACATTCTTGCAGATGAGCCATTTGGTCAGCTTAAGATTTCAAAGATAAAGACATCGGATGCAAAATTATTTTTAATCAAAATGCAACAGGAAGATGGAAGAAGACACAGTACAGTTAAGACGGTACGAGGGGTTCTTCGCCCGGCATTTCAGATGGCGGTTGACGATGATATCCTTATGAAGAATCCATTCCAGTTTGAACTTGCAGGAGTTGTGGTAAATGACTCAGTTACAAGGGAGGCAATTACCAAAGACCAGATGCGAAAATTCCTTCGCTTTATTCATGATGATGTGGTTTATTGTAAATATTACGAAGTGGTCTACATTCTGTTCCATACAGGAATGAGAATTTCAGAGTTTTGTGGACTTACCCTTAAGGATATCGACCTTAAAAACAAGACAGTTAATATTGACCATCAGTTGCAGAGAACCTCGAAAATGGAATATATAATTGAAAGTACAAAGA
>CAYNXA010000045.1:0-10677 GCA_964401015.1 uncultured Oscillospiraceae bacterium | reverse complement strand
GTTGCGAAAAATCGCGTACGTTGCCGATTATGAGGGACGGTCGGTCAACAGTCATATATTGGTTCTCGTTCGAGAAAGTATTCGTCGGTTCGAAGAAGCACACGGAACTATTTCGGGCAATATCGATCCCGAAGTCAACGTAAAGCCCGCCGGGAAGTGACGGAAACGTACTTGTCACGCTTTTTCGGCAAAATGCAACGTCGTGCGAAGCATTTTTTGTTGACATATACGGGAAAACGGCGTATAATAAAGAAAACGGACTTTGAAATAATATGGTGGGAGATTTACAAAATGAAGATCAACAGACGTCAATGCCGCGAAATTACCCTCTGCCTTGTGTTCGACTTCGGTTTCAACAGCGAAGAAAAACCCGAAGAGCTTATGGATCTGTATATTCGCTATTTTCCCGATGGGGACAACGAGCATATCACCGAAGCCATCAAGGACGACGCCTATATATCGAAAGTGTATTTCGGGGTTGCCGAAAACGTCGAAACGCTTGATTCGATCATCAAAAACCATTCGTTGAAATGGAAGATCGAACGCATGAGCCGCGTTTCGCGCTCGATTTTGCGTATCGCCGTGTATGAAATGCTGTATATGGACGACATTCCGACCGAAGTATCGATAAACGAAGCGGTCGAGCTTTCGAAAAAATACGACGAGGACGACAGTTATACCTTTGTCAACGGTGTTCTCGGCGCGGTTGCCGCCGAATTCGGAGGCGGCGCCGAATGAGCAAGACGCGCCTTTTTGTCGGCGTCGATACCAGCAACTATACCACTTCCCTTTCGCTGATTCGCAACGGTGAGGTCGTGGCGAATGTACGCAGACTTTTACCGGTCGGCGAACATGAACGCGGCTTGCGCCAAAGCGACGCCCTCTTTCATCATACGGCGGCGTTGCCCGAACTTGCCGAAGAACTGTTTTCATCAAGTGACTACCGTCCCGACGAGCTTTGTGCCGTCGGTGTTTCGTCGCGCCCGCGCAACGCGGAAGGGTCGTATATGCCCTGTTTTTTGGCGGGTGTCAGCTTTGCTTCGGCGCTTGCTCTTTCGCACGGTGTGCCGCTGTATCGGTTTTCGCATCAACAGGGACATATACAGGCTGCCGTTTACAGCGCGGTGCCGTCCTTTTCGGCACAACGCTTTTTGTCGTTTCACGTTTCGGGCGGGACCACCGACATCGTGCTTTGCCGCAAAGAACAAAACGGCGAAATTTTCTGTGAAAAGATCGGCGGAACGAACGATTTGAACGCGGGACAAGCCATCGACCGCACGGGTGTTCGGATGGGACTTCGTTTCCCGTGCGGCAAAGAACTGGATTTGCTCTCACGTAAGTCGACGGCGGATTTCGGGAAAATACGTGTCAGTGTCAAGGGGCTGTCCTGCTCGCTGTCGGGACTTGAAAACAAAACCGTCGATATGCTGGAAAACGGTGCTCCCGCACAGGACGTCGCCGCTTTTTTGTTCGAATATTTGAGCACGGTGTTGCAAAAGCTCACCGAAAATCTGCGCGTCAAATATCCGAATTTGCCGATTCTGTTTGCGGGGGGCGTTATGTCCAATTCACGCATACGTGAAAATCTTTCGAAAATCGACAACGTGTTTTTTGCATCGCCCGCCCTTTCGTCGGATAACGCTTGCGGCGTCGGGCTTTTGGCGATGGAAAAATATCAAGCGGAGAACGTATGAGAAATACCGTTACTTTGACCGTTTCGCAATTGAACGAATACGTAAAGGCTCTTTTTGATTCGAACGAGCTGTTAAACGACGTTTGCATCAAAGGCGAAATTTCGAACTTTACCAATTATTATAAATCGGGGCATTTGTATTTTTCGCTGAAAGATGCGGGCGGTGTCGTAAAAGCCGTTATGTTTCGTTCTTCAGCGGTGCGCCTTCGCTTTATGCCCGAAAACGGCATGAAAGTATTGGTCAGCGGACACATTTCCGCCTATCCGCGCGACGGCGTTTACCAATTGTATGCCGAAGATATGCAACCGGACGGAATCGGTTCGCTGTATCTTGCTTTCGAGCAATTAAAAGAAAAGCTGTACGCCGAGGGGCTTTTTGACGCGGAGTATAAAAAGCCGCTCCCCGCATATCCACGTACGGTCGGCATTATTACCGCCGACACGGGAGCGGCGGTCGCCGATATGAAAAACATTTTGACACGGCGTTTTCCGCTTGCCGAAATCGTGATCTACCCGTCGTTGGTACAGGGTGCCGAAGCACCGAACGAGCTTTGTGCGGGAGTTCGTTATTTTAACCGCTTTCGTCCGGTCGATGTTTTGATCATCGGGCGCGGCGGCGGCTCGATGGAGGATCTGTGGGCGTTTAACAGCGAAGCGCTGGCGCGCGAGATCTTTGCATCGAAAATTCCCGTTATTTCGGCGGTCGGGCACGAAACCGATTTTACGATATGCGATTTTGTTGCCGACCTACGCGCCCCCACTCCGTCGGCGGCGGCAGAACTTGCCGTGCCCGAACGCAGTGTCTTACTCAACGGCATAACGGCACAAAAAGAAGGGTTTCGCCGCCTTTTGCGCGAAAAAGTGCGTGTCCTTCGCGAAAAGCTTGAGCGAGCCGAAAACAGCACGGCTTTTGCCGATCCGCTTCGTCCCGTTGCGCGTTGCCGTGAGCGATTGACCGATCAAAAAGCACAATTGGATGAAGCAATTTCCGATACGATTCGAGACAAACAAAACGCGCTTACCTTACGGGCGCAAAAGTTGCATACGTTAAGTCCGCTCGGCGTTTTGGCACGCGGCTATGCACTTGTCACCGACACGGACGAAAAACCGATCGTGTCGGTAAAAGACGTAAGCGTCGGTCAGCCGCTTACCGTTCGGCTTCGTGATGGTTCGATTACGGCAACGGCGCTGGCAACACAACAAACGGATGAAGGAGACAGACAATCATGGCAACCAAAAAGAAAAACGAAATGACGCTGGAACAAATGCTTGCGCGAATCGATGAAATCGGAAAATTGTTGGAACAAGACCACCCTCTCGACGAATCGTTGGAGCTTTACAAGGAAGGCGTTACGCTGATTCTCGACGCCGAAAAGCTGTTATCATCCGCCGAAAAAAAGATTCGTGTTTTGACCGCCGAGGATATTGCGGAGGACACGTCGGAGGAAGAACATGACGCATGATGAGATGAATCGTACCCTTTTCCTCTATAAAGCGCTGTGTGAGCGTACTTTGGACGAAGCGCTTGCGCACTTGACCGATGACAGCGGCTATCCTTTATTCGAAAAGCTGGTCGATTCGATGAAATACAGCCTTACGGCGGGCGGCAAACGACTTCGCCCCGCGCTGGTCTTTGCTTTTACCGAATTGTTCGGCGGCAAAGCCGAGGACGCCCGTTCCTATGCGGCGGCGCTTGAAGCAGTGCACACTTTCTCGCTGATACACGACGATATGCCGTGCATGGACAACGACACCTTGCGCCGCGGAAAGCCGACCAATCATGTTGTTTTCGGCGAAAGCGGCGCGTTGCTCGCGGGGGACGCCATGCTCGCGTATGCGTTCGAAATACTCCCCTCCCCGACGCTCGACGACCGTCAAAATCTGCGTGCGTTGCGCGCGCTGGCGCATTATACGGGGCCTTGCGGCATGTGCGGCGGTCAGCAGATCGATTTGGAAAGCGAAGGCAAAAAGATCTCGCTCGAAACGCTTGAGGTCTTGCACGCCAAAAAAACCGGCGCGCTCATAAAATGCGCGTGCGTATTGGGCTGTATTGCCGCCGGAAAAAGCGAAAAATCGATCGAATATCGCAGCGCCGTGCGGTATGCGGCGGCATTGGGGCTTGCGTTTCAAATTGCCGATGATATGTTGGATGTTGTCGGGGACGTAACGAAGCTCGGAAAAAATTGCGGCAGTGACCGTAAAGACGAAAAAAATACATACGTCACACTGCTCGGACTGCAAGAATCGAAAAGCCTTGCCGAAAAGCTTGTCGAAGAAGCGAAAGCGGCAATTGCGAATTTTGCGGGAAGCGAATTTTTATGTGCGCTTGCCGATTACACCGTGACGCGTGAATCGTGAGGTGAATGGCATATGTTGAACAGTATTGTCGAATTATTTTCCAATTATCACTTGATTTGCTCGTTGGTTGCGTTTTTTTCAGCTCAGCTGATCAAATTCATTATCACGTGGATTTATTACGGAAAAATGGATTTTCGCAAATTTTTCGAAAACGGCGGTATGCCCAGCTCGCACACCTCGACGGTGTGGGCGCTGTCCGTTTCAATCGGACGGGTAGAGGGGTTTTATTCTTCGACGGCGGCGGTCAGCGTTATCTTGACGGTTATCGTTATGATCGACGCGATGGGTGTTCGCCGTGCGACGGGGGAAAATTCCAAAGCGATCAACCAAATCATGCGGGAACTTTTCGAATGGAAACCGACCGAATACGAACCGAAAAACGTGCGTAAATACGTCGGACATAAGCCGCCGGAAGTATTGATCGGCGCCGTTATCGGTCTTATTGTACCCCTTTTGATTCGACCGTTTTGACGCGTAATTTATTTCCCGGAAAATAAAAAACGAAAAGCGTCGGTATCGTGACCGACCGCTTTCAAAAAAATTGCATCGTTCTAAACGTCTGCCGAAAGGCGGGCGTTTGTTTTTTCGAAAAAAACACGGTGAATGTTTCCGTCACGGCATAGTTTTGAGTAAGACCGAATACCGTATACCATAACCCTAACGTTGGATTACGAGGTGCAGATATGCCATTCCATGTTGTACAAAGAGGCGAAACCGTGTATTCGATCGCGCGACAATACGGCGTTTCCGCAGAACGACTGATTCTTCAAAACGGATTGCAAAACGTGACGAATGCGTTGCCGATCGGGCTTGGCTTGATCGTGGCGGTGCCCGAACAAATCTACACGGTGTCGGCGGGCGATACACTTGCCAAAATTGCCGATCGGTTCGATACGACGCTTAATGCGCTGTGGCGAAACAACCCCGAACTCGGCGGAAATGACGCGATTTTTGTCGGACAGGATATCGTGATTTCCTATCGAGAAACACCGCTATACGATTTTACTGTCGGCGGATATGCGTATCCGTTTATTTCCGAGCAACTGCTGAACGAAGTTCTTCCCGCGATGAATATTGCCATGCCGTTCACCTACGGATTCGACGCAAGCGGCACTGTCTTACCGCTTGATGACGAAAATATGCTGGCACGATGTGCGATTTACGAGACGGTGCCGTATATGCAGCTTTCGACTCTCGGTGAGGACGGATTGTTTGACAGCGAACGCGCCGACGCGCTGTTATCCGCTCTTTCGTTGTGGGAATCGTTCGCTGATAAGCTGATAACTCTCATGCGCGAAAAGGGTTATCGTGGGCTGGATATCGATTTCGAATTTCTTTCGGCGCGAAACCGTGAACTGTATCCGCTTTTTATCGCGTTTATGCGCAACAAACTCTCACCGTACGGATATCCTTTGATCGTTGCCTTGCCCCCCAAGACGGCACCCGACCAAACGGGCCTTTTGTATGAAGGAGCCGATTATGCGCAGATCGGAAACACCGCCGATCGGGTGCTTCTCATGACCTACGAATGGGGATATACGTACGGTCCGCCGATGCCCGTTGCACCGTTGCCATCGGTTCGACGCGTGCTGGATTATGCCGTGAGCGAAATCCCGCGCGAAAAAATCTATATGGGGTTGTCCAATTACGGCTATGACTGGACTTTACCGTACGAAAGCGGCGTTTCGCGGGCACGGTCGTTGTCCAACATCGAGGCGGTCGAGCTTGCTTCGAAAAACAATGTGCCGATTTTATACAGCGAAGAATACGACGCACCGTACTTTTTCTATACCGATTCGAGCGGAAAAGAACACGAGGTGTGGTTTGAGGATGCGCGCAGTATTGCGGCAAAGCTTGCATTGATTCGGGAATACGGATTTTACGGCGGTATTTACTGGAACTTGAATCGCCCGAATCCGCAAAATCTTACCGTATTGGCGCAGACAATTCGCTACTGATTCCCATTTAATACGTATGCAATGTCTGCCGATTGAAACAAAAGTAAAATATTTGTGAATTTTGTGTGATTGAAAAAATCCATCTTGAAATAGCGAAAATTTTGTGTTAGAATAAAAGAAAGTGTGCTGTTGCACAAAAAATGATGCTAAGGAAGTGTATGAGTTATGCAAAGAAAACCCGTACGGTCCGTGGCGGCGCTCTGTTTGTCCGCGCTTTTAGCCGTCGGCGGAATGAATTTTACTTGTTTCAGCGCCGAAGCGGTTCAGCAGAACGTCACACCTGAGTTTACGCAAGACGGCTTTACCTATCGACTCAGCGGAACGAATGCAACATTGCTTTCGTACAGTGGTACGGCTACGACGATTACCGTTCCTGCGAGCGTTGTCAGCGGAACCGTTACCTACACCGTTACGGCCGTCGGAAGCGGCGCGTTCGGAAACAGTACGATTCAATCCGTCACTTTTTCGTCCACGGTCACTTCGATCGAAGAAGCAGCTTTTGCCTATTCCGAACAATTGACTAAGGTTAATTTTTCGAATGCCTTGGTTGAAATCGGAGACAGAGCGTTTGCATACTGCACGTCGCTGAACAATATAACCGGAACCGACAATGTGAAGCGAATCGGCGATAAAGCTTTCGAAGCAACGCCTTGGAAAGAGTCTATGAAAAAAGCGAGTTCGTACGTCGGTCACGTGCTGTACTCTTATGTTCAGGGTGGCGATGCGGATTTTTCCGAATACACCCCCGCGATTTTTTCGATTGCCCCCGAAGCTTTTGCGAACAATACATCGCTGACAGGCGTTATTCTACCCACCGGTCTTATCGATATCGGAACTTCCGCTTTTGCGGGCTGTACCGCGCTGACTTCACTTGATTTTACCGCTTGTACGTCGCTTACGGATATCGCCGAATCGGCTTTTGACGGAGCGGGACTTTCGGGAACTTTGACACTCCCCTCTTCTGTTAAATCGATCGGGTCGTATGCGTTCCGCAATTGCAAATCGCTGACGAATGTCGTTGTTTCCGAAAATGAAAATCTTGTTTCCCTGCCCACCGGCTTGTTTAGCGGTTGCGAAGAACTTACGCAAATCACGCTCCCCGCTTCGATAAAAACAATCGGAAACAATGCGTTTTACGATTGCGCAAAATTGAACACGGTCAACGCAAGCGGTCTTTTGACGATCGGATACGACGCATTTCGCGGTTGTACCGCACTTCCCGCTTCGGCTGCTTTTGCAAACCTCACTTCGATTGATACGGGTGCTTTTGACGGTACCGCTCTTTACACAACACTGACACAAAACAATAATCCGTACATCGTCATCGGTAAAGTGCTCTATCGCGTAAATTTGGCGCAAGATGCTACGGTTTTGGCTGTACCCGACGGAATTGTTTCGGTAACACCGCGTGCCGCCGTTTCCGCGCCTGCCGTTTCGACACTTTATTTGCCGAGCAGTCTTACTTCTTTTGACGACACCGGAATTTCGTTAAAAGCAGACGCAAAAATCGTTTCCTTTACGCGCAGCTCAAATGTGTACAACACACTGTTTGCTTTGAACTTCGGTTCTTTATATATGCCGAACGGTGTTGCTTCCACACAAAAAGACGGCGTTCACTGCATTACCGGTCTTGCGGTTACGCAAAACCCCACCAAAATGACCTATACTTCCTCCGAATCGTTTGTTTCCAACGGTATCGTTTTTGGGCTGGCACTTTCGGACAATACGACCGCAACGCTGACCGACCTTCCTTACAGTGTGAAGTATTCGTATAATTGGAGCGTTGGAAATACGGTGACGATCTCTCTCGAAGGAATCACGACCACTCTTGACGTACAACTTGCAACCAACCCGACTACCGACAGTCGGTTGAGCATTTACGGTGTGCAAATACGTATTCCCTCTACCGATCAAAACTCGAACATATCGCAAGGCTTGCGATTTATCAGCGAGATCGACCGTACTTTGTACGATATCGTTCAAAAGCCGCAATCTTCCGCCGACAAAGGGCTCGGATTCGGTTCGGTCGTATTCCCGACGAAGTATTTGGACGACGGCGTTAAACTGACCAAAGAAACGACCAAAACGATCGGCGACAAAACTTATTATGCAGCTACCGTTCCCGCCGTGGTGCTTTGGAAGCAACCCGACGAAACTTCCGCTTTCTACACGGTATGTTTGACCGATATTCCGCAAACAAAAGACGGCTTTACCACCGCATATACGGTCGTTCCCTATGCAACCTATGCAGATCAAAACGGCAATGAAGTAACGGTATACGGCGAAAGCTACTCCACGTCGGTGTTTACTATTGCGGAATATGCATACAATCATGGCAGTGAAACGGAAGTGATCCGAGAATATTACCGCAACAAGATCTTAAACGTTGTGAATCCCGACAAATATCCTTTTGTATCTTGGAGCGGAATCTATCGTCCGTAAGAACTTTGACCTCTATTTCGAATCGTTTTATTCGGATACAGCTATCCCCACCGTCAACATTGGCGGTGGGGATTTTCTTACGATTCGCTATGAAAAATATAAAATTTAACGAAAAGAATGGTTGGCAAATGACCGTAGTACCATTCGGTATACCGAATACTTTGTCGGGTTGTTTCATTCGATTTTTAATCAAACCGATCCTAAAACAAAGTAACTATCGAAACATTGCCGAAAAAGAAAATCCCGACCGAAATCTACTCGGTCGGGACATTTTATTATTGGGGTCGATCCTTTGCCTTTCGAAAGCGAACAAGACCGATAATTGCCGATGCGAGGACCACCGATTCGTTCAAAATTCCGCCTATCGAGAAAACGAAGATATTATAGATCAAGACCAGCGTGGAAGTCAGCAAAATACTCTTTCGCAGCTTTTGGTTGTCGCCGAGCGAAAGGGCAACGGTGTTTATCATCAAGGCAATAATTATACACAAGGAAATCGGTCCTTGCCACGAAAAGGCTCCGAAAATTGCCAAAAGAGCGGCGAAAAAGTACGGCACGCACGGATGGGAAAACGGTTTTTTCGAGCGATTGTAGTAAACGATATTACGCAAAAGGCAGATGACGTTCAAGACGCCGCCCGAAGTCGCACCGATCAAAAAATAGCCGATCAAAAGCGCAACGATGGAGGACGTATGCAGAAAAAGTAATTTTTTCGGCGTTTTCGCCTGATAGGACAAAAACGAAAAGATGACGGCAATAATGCTTGCGATTTGTCCGAGAACGATCAACATAGAATAGCTCTTTGTTTTTCGGTGTTAAACAAACGGATATTTTCGTACGGAATTTCACCTATGCTCAAAAGAATAATTTTTCGGCATACAGCACGCATGATTTCAAAGTGAAATGGTAGTTGTCCCTTTCGAAACGGCGTGGCGTTTTCCGTCGATCTCAAGAATGAAATCGGCGTTGGCGTTTACCGTACAAGTCGTTTCGTCGGCAACGATATCGGTCACGATATCGCCGAAGCGAAGATTCTTGATACCGACTTTCCCACTGAAATCTTTCGGCTTTGCCCATTTTACGATTCTTTCGAAAGCGTCGACCGTATGGAATCCGAGGACGAATTCGATATAAACGGCAATCGGTCCGAGTGCCGACCAACCACAGAAGTCTTTGCGAACGATTTTTCCGTTTCCGTCGGGACCGGTTGCGGGTTTATGTTCGGTCGGACTGTAACACTCTCAAATCGTATGCGGTTCGTAGTCGGTATAGGTGCGGTACATATGCTCCAACAGTTGAAGTCCGGTCGTATGCGCCATATCGTAGCGACCGTATTCGGCAAGGCCTTTCAATGCGGCATACGAGGTCGGGAGCCATACCGAACCCCGCCAATATTTACCGGTCGGGTCAAAATCGGCGTCGTTTCGAGCGAGCGTCGGGAACGGGACCGAACCGCCGAGGGCATTCGGGTCTTTCAGCCAAACGATCAAATCGTCCGCTTGTTCGGAGGTGGCAATGCCCGCCGTCATCGTCCAAAAAGAGGCAACGGTCATGACACGATAAAAGTCATGGGTATTACGGTCGATGTCATAATAGAATCGATCGTTTTTGTCCCAATACAACGCATTGACTTTCGCTTTCTTTTCTTCGAAACGCGCCTTCCAAAAAGAAGCTTCCTCGGCGTTACCGATCAATTCGAAAAGCTTGGCAATCCGATTGGCGGCAAGCGCCTGTTGACAGATCGCATCGAGCCAAAGCATATCGGGGTTGTTGGGACGCTGCATGGGAGCCGTTTCACCGATTCTGCCGCGCGGTGTGTTGTCCATACCGGAACAGCCGCCCTCCCACAAATAACCGTCTTTTTCGGCAATTATTTTTACTTTGACACACTCAGGCACGGTTGCGGCGGTAGTTTCACCGTCACGTGCGGCAAAGAGCTTCATTCCTTTTAAAGCATCGGTAAAAACATAGCCCTCCCGCGGAGAGGATAAAACTTCTGTCATATTTTCCGTGTGAGGTTGTGAAACCGCAAGAAAACCGGGAGCGATCCACACGAGATTGCCGTTGTGGTTTACAAGACTCCAACCGCCGAGCGTTGATCGGAGAACAAAAACAGCCTCACCGGCTTTAATCTCATCGACAATATAGCCGCCGTCCTCCTCTTTTTCGGAGGGCACGCTGAGAATGTTTGCCGATTCCGCGCCGTTTTCGGGAACAACCTCATAT
>CAYNXA010000044.1:0-10754 GCA_964401015.1 uncultured Oscillospiraceae bacterium | reverse complement strand
GTAGGGGAGGGGTTCTACCCCTCCCGTTTATCGAAATTTTCGTCGCCGTAAATTTTGGAATCCTCCACCGTGCCTTTGGCACGGTCCCCCTCCCTTTAGGCAAGGGAGGCTTGGAAAAGGGGCAGCGTGGTCCCCCAAAGCAACTTGTTGCGTATCCTTTAGGCAAGGGAGACTGAAAAGTGGGTAAGGCTCCCGCGCACCCCCACTCTTTAAGGCCCCTTGCCTAAAGGGGGCTCCCGCGAAGCGGGTGGGGGATTCTCAAATTTATACCGCCATAAATCTCGTGCGCGCCCGCAGGGCGGGAATACTCACCGTTATGTACAACATAAATCTCGTGCGCGCCCCGCAGGGGCGGAAATACCCACCGTTAGGTGCGGGAACGCCCACCGCAAGGTGGGTGCGTTAGGTGTCCGGCATATCGTTCAACACGCGTTGCGAATCGGGGTCATAATACCCCTCATCTTTTGCCTTTTGTGCCAAATATTCTTCGGGATTGTTTCCCGACTGTTCGTATTGCTCTTTCAAACGGTCGCGTTCGATGCGCACCGCGTCGGCTTCGGCTTTCAGCTCGTTGTATTCGTCGCGCAGACTGTTCAATTCCATTTGCAACTTAAACGACGCGGCAATCAACAGAATCAATCCGATACAGATCGCCGCGACTTTCATGCGTCCGCCGACGTTCTTTTCTTCGTTGGGGCTGTTGGGGTTGTTGCGGTTGTTTCGTTCGGTAGGATTCGTATGTCCCATGGTGGTCTCACTTTCTGCCTTTTTTCGATTATCGGTTTTTTGTCTGTTCGGTTTTATCGATTCGTCGCGATTTTCGATCCGGTTCGCGATGTCGGTTTTTCATTCGGAAACAATCCGAATCCGTGCGCCGCTTCCCGACCGATACGGCGCTTTTCGGTACTATAGCGTTTTTCCGCCCGCCGTTTCCGACGGCGTTCGCGCCTTTTTTCGGTATGCTTTTGCAGCTGTTCGAACGATATTGCGATCGGTGCATACAAGAGATGCAACACCCGACTCAGCACAAACGCAACACCGTTGCAAAGTCCTTCGACCGTTCGGCAAAACGGGCGGGAAATCGTTTTACGATAGGCAAAAAAGCCGCCCACCGCCCCGACGTAACAATACCAGCGCAAAATGCCGTGCTCCGTGTTTAAGGCGCAAACGAACAATGCCGCATACGTAAAGCAGACGAACAAAAGGTCGCATATCGCGTCACACCGTGTGTTTTTGCCGAAAAACCGACGCAAAAGCGTGCCGCAAAGGTCGCGCAATAGTCCGCCCGCCGCGCCGCAAACGATTGCCATGCCGATAAGCTCCCATGGGGCGGGTGGGAAAAAGAGCGTTTCGGGAATTTCCGACGGGGTTGTCGTTGCGGGAAATACGACATCGGCGGTCGAGGGCGAAAATTCAATCGTCATACGACGAAAACCATTTGCCGAAAATACCGTTTTTTCGCCGCTCGGCAATGCCGCGTCGGTCGTCGTAATAACACAGCGCCGAAATTTTGCCGTCGACCGTCACTTCCCCACTTTCGCGACAAAAGCCCTCGATCTTCAAATTTTCGCCGTCGATACTCAGTCGTCGGTCGGTCAGCTCCAAAAAAACACTTTGTTCGTCAAAGCGCAAAATTTCCCGTACCCCCGAAAGATACGCTTTTCCGTTTTCTTCCAAAACCAAGCGGTGCGCTTTCTTTGTGCCGTCGTTCGGACGCACGTTCGGAATGTCCGATCGCGTCGCGTCGTTTGCCGTTTGTGCGGATTGCATGAGCTCGGTTGCCCCTTTCGTGTTCGGCTGAATGCCGCCGATTCGGTGTTTCGCCGTGCGTGGTCGGCACTTTGCCATGTGTGGTCGGCGCTTCGCCGTGTGGGCGGCACTGTGCCGTGGTCAAGGCATATATATGAAAAAGTTCGGCGGTATATGCACCCCGACAATGTTGGGATTTATGTTGACGTGATTTTCACGCGCGGGCGGATAATATCCGCCCCTACAAACGACAGGTCTTTTATGACGGCATAAATTTTTACGAACGGAACGACACGCAGGTCGTTCCCTACAGGATGCGGAGCGTTGGGGTTGTGCCGACGAAAGGTTGAGAATCCCCCACCCGCTTCGCGGGAGCCCCCTTTAGGCAAGGGGCCTTATAGAGAGAGTGCGCGCCCCGCAGGGAGCATCACTTGTCGAAAATCCCGTGCGCGCGCCGTAGGCGCGGGAATACCCACCGTCAGGTGCGTTAGGTGTCGAGCGCCTCATACATCATTGCCGCCTCTTTTTTCATAGCGTGTTCGTTGATATCCAGCACACGAATCTTCACGGTTCGACTGCCGAACGTAATCGTCAAAATATCGCCGACTCTCACATCATACGACGCTTTTGCGGGACGTCCGTTTACCGTAACGAGTGCATTATCACACGCATCGTTTGCAACCGTGCGGCGTTTGATGATACGCGACACTTTCAAATATTTATCCAATCTCATACCGATTCTCCCGATCTGTTTGTTTTTTTGAGTTTTGCCGTCAAACGAAAAAATGCCACATGCGTCGGCATGTGGCACCTTGCGGATAACTTATTTGCCGGCTTTTGCTACGGCATCTTTCAAAGCTTGTCCTGCCGTGAACTTCGGGCGGTCGGTAGCGGGAATCATTTTCTTTTCGCCGGTAGCGGGAATTCTTGCTTCCTTGGCGGCGCAATGCTTAACGGCAAAAGTACCGAAGCCGATGATTTGAACTTTTTCGCCGGCGGCGAGAGCGTCGGTCATAGAAGAAAATACAGCGGCAACCGCTTTGGAAGCCTGATCCTTGGTGAGACCCGCGTTCTGAGCAACGGCGGCAATCATTTCTGTCTTGTTCATGGGAATTACTCTCCTTACAAATTTAGTGTAATTTTATTATACTCATTTTTTATCGAAAATGCAAGAACTTATTGGTGAAAGTTCCGAAAAAACACCGAATTTCGGGTATTTTTTCACGATTTTTTCGCAGTTTCCCAAAGTAAAAGCAATTTATTTACATCTTGTTCACACAGTTCTTTTCCCTCGGCAAGCGACGCCCGTTCGATTTTTTCGAATCGTGACAGGAATTTTTCGTCGGCACGGGTCAACGCTTCTTCGGCATCGACCCCCGCAAGGCGGGCGGCGTTGGCAACGGCAAACAACAGATCGCCGAATTCTTCGGCAATCGCCTCGGCATTTCCGTCACAAATCGCTTTCCGTATTTCGGCATATTCTTCTTCGACTTTATTGAGCGCTTCGGTGGTATCGGCATACGTAAAGCCGACTTTCGCCGCCTTTTTGGCAAGCTTTTGGGAGCGCATAAGACTCGGCAATGCCTTGGATACGGCACGAAGCGAATCGGTCGCGCTTTTTTGTTGCTTTTCGACTTTTTTGATCTCGTCCCAATTTTGCAAAACCTGTTCGGACGTTTCGGCGTGTGCCGTGCCGAACACATGAGGGTGACGCAAGATCATCTTTTTGCAAATGCCGTCGGCAACGTCGTTTAAGTCGAAAGCACCTTCTTCTTCGGCAATGCGGGCATGAAAGACCACTTGCAACAAAACGTCGCCCAATTCTTCGCATAAAACGGTGTTGTCACCGCTGTCGATTCCCTCCGCCGCCTCGTAAGTTTCTTCCAGAAGCTCACTGCGGATCGATTGATGGGTCTGTTCCCGATCCCACGGACAACCGTGTTCGGAACGCAAAATTTCGGTGATCTCACGTAAGTCGTCCACGGTGTAGGACTCTTTTTGCAATAAGGTATGAATACTCACAGTCGTTTCCTCTTTCGTTTGGTTGTTGTTGCGGCGCACCTGCGGTGGGCGTTCCCGCCCCTTCGGGGCGCACCTACGGTGAGTGACCCCGCGCCTTGCGGCGCGCGCACGGGATTTACGACGGTGCGGATTTTTTATGAACGGGCGGATACTATCCGCCCCTACAAGGTAAGGGCTTACGTGGACGTAAATTTCGGAATCCCTCCACCACGCTTCGCGTGGTCGCCCAAAGCAACTTGTTGCTTTCCCTTTAGGCAAGGGAGGCAAGGAAGAGGGGACGGCGCGAGGTCACCCAACGTTAGGTGCGCAAGGTGCGGGTTTTAGGTTTTGACGTAGATCTTTTCCCGCGTCACGGAACACACATTCGGTTCAAAAAGTCGGGCTTCGGACAATACGCGCAAAACATAATCGGGATTCAAATAGCCGCCGTCGGGTGAGGCATCGACATTCAAATGCAAAAGCGTGCCGCCGTCGACTTCTTCCGACGAAAAGGAAAAGATCTGCGGCTTGATGTTGACGTCTTTTTCACCGCTTTTGGTTTTCTTGCGCACGATGATTTCTTCACGCGAGAGAATTTCGCGAATTTTTTCGCCCACGCCGTAACAGTCGGCAATCAAAACAGCGTAATCCGCCGACATGACGTTGCGCAATTTTCCGATCTTTTCGCTCACGCTTTTCAATTCGATATACGCGGGCAATTCTTTCGAAAGACGCGCGGCAAATTCTTCCGCCGAAAGGTCGGCGCAAAGTCCCACATCGCACAATTCGTTTTCGCCCGCCATGCCGACCGAAAGGGGAAGCGCAAAGGTCAGCTTGGGATGCGGATTAAATCCTTCGGAATAGCGAAGCGGCAAACGTGCGCGATTCATGGCACGAATAAACGTATGAGTCAGGTCGAGATGCGAAATATACACAAGCGGACCTTTTTTGGAAAAGCAAAGACGAAAATCGGTCATGCGCGCACCTCCTCGGATTTATCGTTTTTTTCGGTTGTTTCGTCCTTGTCGGAAGAACTTGAAACGGGCGCGTTTTTCTTGGCGCACGGCACCTTTGTTTCACGCCGTTCGGTACAAAAATCGACGCCGTAGCGTGCAATGCCGCAACCCGAACATTGCGTCGCGCAATCGGGGGTCGTGATTCCTTGCATGGCTTTTTCGTATTCGCGACGCAAAAAGGCGTCGGTCACGCCGCAATCGATGATCGACCACGGCAAAATTTCATCGAGCGCATACGCGCGGTTGGCATAAAACGCGGGGTCGACGCCGCAATCGGCGAAAGATGCCATCCAATTGTCATTATTGAAAAATTCGTCCCATCCGTCAAAGATCGCGCCGCCGCGATAGGCACGTTCGACCACTTGGGAAAGCCGACGGTCGCCGCGGGCAAAGACCGCTTCGAGAAAGCTGACTTTCGATTCGTGCCAGCTATATCGAATTTTACGGCTGGTGATATGCTGACCGAGCAATTTTTGCTTGCGTACCAATTCGTCGCGGGTATTTTGTCCGCACCATTGAAAAGGCGTATCGCATTTGGGCACGAAACAGGCAACCGAGATCGATACCTCGCAGGAACGACCTTTCGGACGATCGGGGTTTTTGTAATATTCGTCGACGATCTTTTGTGCCAAAGCGGGGATTCCGATGATATCCTCGTCGGTTTCGCCCGGCAGTCCCAGCATAAAGTAGAGCTTGACCGAAGTGCGACCGTTTTTGAACGCCGACGCACAGGTGCACAGAATTTCTTCTTCGGTCAGATTTTTGTTGATGATATCGCGCATACGTTGGGTGCCCGCTTCGGGCGCGAAAGTAAGTCCCGATTTGCGAAGCGATTCGATCTTTTTCATGATCTCGCTTTCGAACGAATCGATACGCATCGACGGAAGCGACAGCCCCACTTTACATTCGTCGGTCCATTCTTTCAGGCAGTCGACCAGCGGCATAAGATCGGGATAATCGCTGATACTGAGCGATGTGAGCGACAATTCTTCATAGCCGGTCGAATCGAAATGCGCTTTTGCCTGACGATTGAGTGTTTCGTATTTTTTGTAGCGGAACGGACGATAGATCATACCCGCCTGACAAAATCGACAGCCGCGAATACAGCCGCGCGCCACTTCGAGCATGATACGGTCGTGAACCGTTTCGATATAGGGTAGCGGACTTTTTTCGGGGAAATACGAGCGGTCGAAATCGGTGATGATCGCCCGTTTTACTCGTGCGGGGGCACCGTCTTTCGGGGTAATCGACGTGATCTTGCCGTCCTCGCCGTAGGCAATGTCATACAGCGACGGCACATAAATGCCGTGTCCTTCGGTTGCCGCGCGGATCAAAAATTCTTTTTTGGAAAAAGGTTTTCCCGCCTTTTCACATTCTTCGCGATAATCGATGAGCATACGGGTGAATTCGACCAGCGATTCTTCACCCTCGCCGATGCTGAATGCGTCGAAAAAGTCGGCAATCGGTTCGGGATTGTAAGAACACGGTCCGCCGCCGATGATGATCGGCATATCGTCGCCGCGATCGGCGGCACGAAGAGGCAGACCCGCAAGGTCGAGAGTATACAAAACGTTCGTATAACACATTTCGTATTGGAGCGTAAAGCCGATGATGTCGAAATCGCGCAAAGCGTCACCGCTTTCATGGGCATACAACGGAATGTTTTCACGGCGTAACAGGTCGCCGAAGTCTTTCCACGGCGTGTAGGCGCGTTCGCACCAAATATCGGGCTGTTCGTTTAAGATGCCGTATAAGATCTTAATGCCGAGATTCGACATGCCGATCTCGTAAGCGTCGGGAAAACAGAAAGCAAAACGGGCTTTGATCGACGATTTGTCTTTAATCGTTTGGTTCAGTTCGCCGCCGGTATAACGACCGGGTTTCCCCACTTCTTTCAAAAAGCGCTCAACGCGTTCTTTCGGCGTTTGGGACGCCTTTGTCGATAGGGAATTTTGATTTTGCGTGTTCGGTTCGATGGTCATGCTTTGATACTTCCTTAAAAATGAAAATGACAATTGAAAAACGGGAGACGTACTTTGCGGTGAGCACCTAACGGTGGGCACTTTGCGGTGAGCATTGCCGCACCTTCGGCGCGCATTTTCACAGGCGCGCGGGGAAATCTTTATTTATCGTACTTTTCGACGGCGATCACAAAAGGTGCGTCGGGCGAATTGATCAGGCGAAAAAGAGTTATGCAATAGTACTTTTTGTCGTAATTTTTTGCCAAAAGGTCGATCAGCATTTTCCCTTCCAGTCGTCCCTCTTCATGTCCGGGATAGACCGATATCGCCAAAATGCCGCCTTTTTTCAAAAGACGTATCGCACTTTCGACCGCGACGCGCGTGCTTTCGCGCATGGTATGTACGGTTTTGTCCCCACTGCCGGGCAAATAACCGAGATTGAAAAGCCCCGCGTCGATCGGTTCGTGAATATATTGTTCGCAATTCGCATGCGAATCGTGTATCAAAACGGCGTTGGTAAGCCCCGCTTGTGCCAGCCGTTCGGTCGTGTTGCGAACGGCACTTTCCTGAATGTCGAAAGCGTAAACTTTTCCGTTCGGTACCCGTCGGCATAAATATTCGGTGTCATGTCCGTTGCCCATGGTAAAATCACATACCGTCGCATCGGGACGTAAAGCCGAATCGATAAACATTTTCGCAACATCCAATAATTCAAACATAGTTCGGTTCCTTTTCGTTTTCGGATATAATATTATGCCGATTATCTGTACCGTGAGCAAAAATGCTTGCCGGCAAAGGCATTTTTGCAAAGCCGTCCACAAGGCGGGGGGCGGAACACACGGCGGTGTAAGCCGCAAAGTTCGCGGAGCGAAACTTACTGCCTATATTATAGCAGAGTTTTCGGAAAAAGGAAATAGGTTTTTGAAAAAATGTCGGCGCACCTAACGGTGAGTATTCCCGCGCCTGTCGGCGCGCGCTTGAAATTTACGGCGGCACAATAATGACGAAAGTTTTTGCCCCGCTTTTTTCAAAACGCGGGCGGGCTCAAGGGGCGCGAAGCCCCTGTCGTCCTCCGCAGAGGACGAAATTCCCTTTTCGTCAAGAAAGCGCAGGAAAAGGTGAATTTTCAGCCGGTAGGCTGAAAAGAGGAAGAACCCTCGCCGGGGGTTCTTCCTAAAACCGGAAAACGCACCTTGCGCCGCACCTTGCGGTGGGCGTTCTCGCCCCTGCGGGGCGCGCAACCTCTCTCTATAAGGCCCCCTTGCCTAAAGGGGGCTGTCAGCGTAGCTGACTGGGGGATTCTCAAATTCGCGCCATCATAAATCCCATGCGGAACGACACATAGGTCGTTCCCTACAAACGAGAAAAGGTGAGCCGAAGCGGTGGAATTTACACCGGCAAAAACCCATGTTGGCGTATCTCTCCCTCCGTCGTGCCTACGGCACGCCACCTCCCTCGTCAGAGGGAGGCAAGGATAATAGGCTCCCGTCACCGTAAATCCCATGCGCGCCCCGCAGGGGCAGGAATACTCACCGTTAGGTGCGCCCACCGCAGGAGTACCGCAAACACAAGTATTCCCTCAAATACCAAACTTTAGAAAAGCAGGTAATTTTACCGTATAACAAACCGGAAAGGAGGAACTGTCATGAATGACATAGCAATCGATCTCGGCACCTCTACCGTACAAGTGTACGTCAAAGGCAAGGGGGTCGTTTTACAGGAACCGTCGGTCGTGGCGGCAGACAAAAGCAGCGGCAAGGTTCTCAAAATCGGTCATGAAGCCGAATTGATGCTCGGTCGGACGCCGGGAAATATTTCCGCCGTGCGTCCATTATCGGGCGGTGTGATTTCGGATTATGACGCGACCTTGAGTCTTTTGCGGGTGCTTTTGCGCCGTGTTGCGTCCCAAACATTTTTGAAACCGCGTGTGGTGGTTTGTGTGCCCAGCAGTATTACCGAAGTGGAAGAACGCGCCGTATGTGACGCGACCATTCGTGCCGGCGCCAAAAAAACCTATTTGATCGAAGGAACGGTTGCCGCCGCACTCGGCGCGGGTATTGATATTTCCCGCCCCGTCGGCAATTTGGTCGTCGATATCGGCGGCGGAACGACCGATGTTGCCGTGATATCCATGCATAACGTGGTCACGGGCGAATCGATCAAAACAGCGGGCGACGCCATCAACGACGCCATCATCAAATACGTTCGTCGCAAATATAATGTACTCATCGGCGAACGAACCGCCGAATCGGTAAAACTCAGTATCGGCACGGCTTGGCCGCGCGAAACGCTCAGCAGTATGCAAGTCAAAGGGCGTTGTTTGCTCGAAGGCTTGCCGAAAATGATCGAACTGACCTCGCAAGAATTGTTGGAAGCCATCGAAGAACCGGTGACGGCGATCGTCAATACCATTTGTGCAGTCATCGAACGCACACCCCCCGAATTGGTCGGCGATATTGCCGCGGCGGGAATCGTCATGACCGGTGGGGGCGCACGCCTCAACGGATTGGATACCCTCATCGAACACGTCACGGGAATCCGTACGTTTATCGCCGAAAACCCCGAAAAATGCGTTGCGATCGGCGCGGGACGCTCGCTCGATAATCTGTCACTCCAAAACGCGGGTACCATCAATTTGGCGCGCAAAAAACAGGAACGGCTGTAAGTTGAACTAAACGTGGCAACTGCCGTGAATCGACTCGAATGTTTCACGTGAAACATCGCGACGGTACCGTTCCGATTGGACAACGACAAAATAGGATAGGGTACGCGCCGATTCGAAAAGGCAAACGTCTCGGTCGTAAAACATAAAATCAACTATGTTTCACGTGAAACATAAAAACGATACACCGAACACGTGCGCGCCCCATCGCCACGACGGCACATTCGACAGAACTTTCGGAGGCAACATGACCGACAAAAAAATTCCCAAGGCTCCCATATTCGCCGACACCTATACGCCCGCCGAACGGCGCGTGTTGGATACGGTCACCCATGCCCATGAAATGGGAAATTTTGCCCATGCGACTATCCTGGAGGGGGGCAGTGTGTCGTCCCGCCTGCGTTGTGCCGAATATATCGCGTGCAGTCTTGTTTGTGAACATCTGCATGATGCAAAACCGTGCCTTTCCTGTCGGCAATGCCGAAAAGTACTCGAAAACGAACATACCGATATAAAGCGTATTGAAGCGGAAGAAGTCGGAAAAGAAGTAAAAGTCGACGCGGTGCGCGCTTTGCGAAAAGACGCGTACGTTTTGCCGACCGAATGTGAGTACCATGTCTATCTCTTTCCCGAAGCGCAAAGTATGAATACGGCGGCGCAAAATGCGCTCTTGAAACTTTTGGAAGAACCGCCGCAAAATACCGTTTTTCTTTTGCTTACACCGTCGAAAGAATTGCTTTTGCCGACGGTCGTCTCGCGGGCGCAAGCACATCGATTGGGAATCTCGACCGAACATGACGAAATCGAAACGATGCGTATGCGTTTTCCGAACTGCGATGATACGACAGTTCGCCGCGCAGCGCGCTTGCAACGCCTCAGTGATAATTGGGAATGGAACGCCGCCGCTGTCGAAGCGATTCCGAAAGCGTATGAACTGGTGAAGCTGTGCTTTGCCGATCGAAGTGCGCGATTGGACGAAAAACTCGGAAGTTGTACCGACGCGGAATTGTCGGCGATTTTGTGCGTTTTGGCATTGGCGGCGCGGGATATCGCTGTGGAAAGCTATGCAAAAGACGGAAAAACCGTCGTTTTCGAACCGTCCGACGAAGAATTGTTTCAAAAAGCACGCAAAATGCGGGTAAAACGCGCGTCGGAACTATACGACGCTTTTTCGACGGCTGCCGAACGAATCCGCGAACACGGCAACAAGACCGTCGTATTAAACGACCTGTACGGCGTTCTGCGCGCAAAACAAGCCGAACGCTAAACGTAAACGAAATCCGAAAACGATAGGGGAGCGATTCCCCGATCTTCGACCGAACAGAAAGGAACAGCAAAACCACATGGCAAAAAATACGAATATTG
>CAYNXA010000043.1:0-10788 GCA_964401015.1 uncultured Oscillospiraceae bacterium | reverse complement strand
TCCACACACTGCGTCACCCCTTTCTTGAACGCGGCGGAAATCCGTTCGGGACGACCGAACGAGCGAAACTCGACGAAGCACTCGGCGTTTGGTCGACTCTTGAAAAGATCTGCGGCTATTGTTACGACAAAGAAAAAATGAGTTTGTCTTTCGAACCGCTTTTGCGTTTTTCGGACAAAGACGGCTATTTCAAATGCGTTTTCGGTGCCGAGACGGCTTACGGAACGGTGGAAGCCGGTCCGAAATACGTGGAAATGAAGCTGTTGCGCGGTGAGCTTTCGTTGAAAAGTTTCGGCATTTTTGCCGAGCCGAAAGTTTTGTACTTCGGCGGTCGGAAGCTGGATTTTCACGCGGAAGGGACGCATGCGGTGTTGGATTTTGATTTGAAATGCACGCCCGAAAAAGGCATTACGATCATTTACGATTGACGGCTTGCGATTTTTTTCCTTTTACAATTTACGATTTTGCGGCTTTGCGTGTTTCGCCCGGACATTTCATGACACATTTGCACGACTGCCGCAATAAAAACAAAAGAGGAATACGACCGATATGGAGCAAAAACTGTATTTATCCGATTATAATTACGATCTGCCTGAAGAGCTGATCGCACAAGACCCGACGGCACGGCGCGACGAATCGCGTTTGTTCGTATTGAACCGTGCGGACGGCACGTTTGCGCATCGGCATTTTTACGACGTGAAAGAATACTTTCACGCGGGCGACATTTTGGTAATAAACAATTCCAAAGTTATTCCCGCGCGGCTTTTCGGCAACCGTTTTCAAAAAGACGCTTCTGGGAAGCTCACCGACAAACTCGGTTCGCAGATCGAGCTTTTGCTTCTCGAACGCAAAAATGAGAACGTTTGGGAAGCTATGTCCCGACCCGGACACAAAACGCCGATCGGAACGCGCCTGTCATTCGGAAACGGAAAACTTCTCGGCGAAGTGATCAACGTCACCGAAAGAGGCAATCGGCTGGTTCGATTCGAATACGACGGTGAATTCATGGCGCTTTTGGACGAAATCGGCGAAATGCCGCTCCCGCCGTATATTCACAAAAAAGCCGAGGACAAGAACCGCTATCAAACCGTCTATGCGAAATTCGACGGTTCCGCCGCCGCACCGACGGCGGGGTTGCATTTTACAAAAGAGCTTCTCGAACAGCTAAAAGAGTTGGGCGTTGTTATCGTCGAAGTTACCTTGCACGTCGGTTTGGGAACCTTCCGTCCCGTGAAAGAAAACGATATAACACATCACAAAATGCACAGCGAATTTTATTCGGTATCCGCCGAAAACGCCGAAAAATTCAATGCGGCAAAACGGGCAGGCGGCCGTGTCTTTTGTGTCGGAACGACTTCTTGCCGTACGCTCGAATCGTGTGCCGATGAAAACGGATTTCTTGCCCCTTGCAGCGGTTATACCGACATTTTCATTTATCCCGGCTATCGTTTCAAAGCAGTCGACCATTTGATCACCAATTTTCATCTGCCCGAAAGCACTCTTTTGATGTTGGTTTCGGCGTTTGCCGACCGTGAAACGATTTTGGACGCCTATCGGTGTGCGGTTGAAGAAAAATATCGGTTCTTTTCGTTCGGCGATGCGATGCTGATATATTAAAACGCGAAGTATTCTAACTAAAAATTTACCGTTCGGATTCAATCAAACGAAATCCGACGGAAACAGGACGGAACGATTTATGAAAAAAAGAAAAGACGGGGTTTTGATTCCCGAAACCGACCCGATGCACGCCATTATGCCGTACACGATGAAGAACCGTGCGGACAACGAAGCGGTATTGACCGAAACGATCGATCTTACCAATATTCATTCGTATTTGGAACAAAAGAACGCAAGCGATCCGAAATTCAAATACACGTTTTTCCACGTGATTTGCGCCGCGATCGCAAAAACGATCTGTTTGCGTCCGAAGATGAATCGTTTTTATTCGGGCTACCGACTCTATCAACGAAACGAAATTTCTCTTTCGTTTGTGGTAAAACGGCAATTCAACGACGATTCCGACGAAGTGTTGGCACTTGTCAAAGCGGACGAAAAAAGCGATGTTTCGCCTATTGAACAAATTCACGGACAAGTCGAAAAAATCGTATTTTCGGCACGGCACGAAAAAAAGAACGACGGTGCCACCGACGTTATGGGCATTTTGACAAAACTCCCCCGCCCTATTTTGTGCTTGGTGATGGGCACGCTTTCCTTACTCGAATATTACGGACGGTATCCGTTCATGGACATCGATCCTTATTATTCGACGGTATTTTTATCCAACCTCGGCAGCATAAAAATGAATGCCGATTATCATCATCTTGCCAATTGGGGAACCAATTCGCTCTTTGTCGTTATCGGTGAAAAGAAACCGACGCCGTTTTTCGATCCCGACGGCAGTTATACCATGCGTGAAGCACTGAAAATCGGCATTACCATCGACGAACGAATTGCGGACGGGTATTATTTTGCCAAAAGCGTCGGGCTTTTGAAAAAACTGTTGGAAAATCCGGAATTACTCGACCGTCCTCTTTCCGAGACGGTGGAATTTTAATCATACATAAAGCCGAAACGTTCGGCAAGGAGAAGTGAAAAATATGCGTTACATGGAAAAAGAATTTACCGAAGGGAAAACCAGGGCTCCCTGGCTCAATTGTTACGGAAATGTTCAGCCGACCCTCGATTATCCCGATTGCACCATGTTCGAAAAAGTGGAAAAGATCGCAAAGCAATACCCGAATTATACGGCATTGGATTTCATGGGAAAGCAGACCAGTTACAAACGTTTGTGCCATGAAATCGAAATTTGCGCCCGTGCCTTAAAAGCCATCGGCACGCGACCGGGCGACCGTGTGACGATCTGTATGCCCAATTGTCCGCAAGCCATTATTCTGTTCTATGCAGTCAATCTCGTCGGTGCTGTCTGCAACATGATCCATCCGTTATCGAGCGAAAAAGAAATTGAATTTTACATCAAGGAATCGGGCAGTATCACGGCGATCACGTTGGATCAGTTTTATCACAAATTCGAAGCGATTCGGCAGAACGTCGACCTTTCCAACGTCATCATCGCCAGCATCAAAGACGAATTGGCGCAACCGATCAAAGCGGGCTATATGTTGACCGAAGGACGGAAGATCAAGCCGATCCCAAAAGACGCACCGGTGACCCGTTGGAATTATTTCATGAAACTCGGCGAGCGTTACCATTGGAAATACCGCGCGCATAAAGAAGCAAACGAACCGGCAGTCATCTTATACAGCGGCGGCACGACCGGTGTGACGAAAGGTATTTCGCTTTCCAATTTCAATTTCAACGCCTTGGCGGCACAAATCATCGCAACCAACACGATGTTTCGTCCCGGGGACAAAATGTTGGCTGCCATGCCGATTTTCCACGGATTCGGATTGGGTGTCAGTATTCACTCCATGCTTGCCAACGGCGGTCGCTGTATTCTCGTTCCCCGATTCACTGCGGAAAGCTATGCGAAGCTCATCAAAAAATATCGCTGTAATTTCATGGCGGGTGTGCCGACCCTTTATGAAGCGTTACTTCGTCAGCCTTGTATGAACGGTGCGGATCTTTCCTGCTTGAAAGGTGTTTTTTCGGGAGGCGACTCCCTGTCGGTCGAATTGAAAAAGCGTTTCGACCAATTCTTATACGATCATCATGCCACCGTTCAAGTGCGCGAGGGCTATGGCACAACCGAATGTGTAACGGCAAGCTGTTTGACACCGACTCATATGTATAAAGAAGGCAGTATCGGTCAGCCTTTCCCCGATACATTCTACACCATCGTAAAACCCGACACATGTGAAGATTTGCCTTACGGTGAAGAGGGGGAAATTTGTATTTCGGGACCGACGGTCATGCTCGGCTATTTGAATCACCCCGAAGAAAATGCCAAAACGTTGCGCAAGCACGAGGATGGCAGAACATGGATACATACGGGCGATCTCGGCATGATGGACGAGGACGGATTCATTTATTTCCGTCAGCGAATCAAGCGCATGATCGTCACGAGCGGCTATAACGTATATCCGTCGCAACTGGAAAATATTCTCGACGCACATGAATCCATTCAAATGAGCTGTGTGATCGGTGTACCCGACCCATACAAGATGCAAAAAGTCAAGGCGTTTGTCATGCTGAAACCGAATATTAAGCCGACCGACGAGGTAAAGCAAAGCATCATTGACTACTGCCGCAAAAACATCGCGAAATATGCTCTCCCCTACGACATCGAATTTCGAGCCGCATTGCCAAAAACATTGGTCGGAAAAGTTGCGTATCGTGAGTTGGAAGAAGCGGAAATTTTGAAGCTCCAAAAAGAAAAAGAGTTGGAAGAAAACAGTGTGCGGGTAAACGAGGACTGATTCTTAATATCGATCGACGATCGATACATTCTGTCCAACCGATCTGCGATAAAAAGTGCAAAAAGAAGTAACAGACGAGGTAGTTTTATGCGTTACGAATGGATCGACGAATACTTGCTGAAAAAGCCGTGCGTGACAAAAGATTTTAAGATCGAATGGAATTGGATCCGCTATAAAATCGGCGACAAGCTGTTTACGGCAATTTGTCTCGACGACAACGGCAAGCCCTATTACATAACCTTGAAGCTTGAGCCTTCCGAAGGGGAATTTTTACGAAAGCAATTTGACGATATTCTTCCCGGCTACTATATGAACAAAATACATTGGAATTCGGTCAAAGCAGACGGAAAGGTTCCCGATGACGTTTTGAAAGAAATGCTCGACAAATCGTATTCTTTGATTTGGAGCAGTTTGGGCAAGAAAAAGCAAACGGAATTGCTTGGGTAAACATTTTCCGACACTCTGAAAAACATATAAACTCTATATAAAAAACGGTATGCCGAAACGGAAACGGCATACCGTTTTTTGTGCTTCGACCGAGCGACAGACGCGCCGCAGTCACATATATCACATCGTTCCCTATTTCACGAAGCTATACGCGAGAACGGAAAGCGATAGGTGGCAGTAAAAACATTTCAGAAAATTCGACTGTTTTTTCGTATAGGTTTACCGAAAATACAACATTGGTTATTGCTTTTCGGAAAAAGCCGAAAAAAAGACCGACGGAGAAAACTCCGTCGGCGAAAACACTTACTGAACTTTGATAAAACTTGCGGTCAAAAAGCAAGGCTTAGCCGAGCTTTGCACCGTTAACCTTGACACCGGGGCCCATAGTAGATGCCAATGCACAGGTCTTGATATACTGACCTTTTGCTGCAGCAGGCTTAGCCTTAATGATAGCGCCCATGATTGCGTTAAAGTTGTCGGTCAACTTTTCGGGACCGAACGAAGCCTTACCGATTGCGCAGTGGATAATGTTCTGCTTGTCGAGACGGTACTCGATCTTACCGGCTTTTGCTTCTTTAACTGCCTTGGCAACGTCCATCGTTACGGTACCTGCCTTCGGGTTCGGCATGAGTCCCTTAGGACCGAGCACTTTACCGAGACGGCCGATAACACCCATCATGTCGGGCGTTGCGATGATTACGTCGTAATCAAACCAGTTTTCGTTTTGGATCTTTGCTACGAGATCTTCGGCACCTACGAAATCCGAACCTGCCTCTTCGGCAGCCTTTGCGTTGTCGCCCTTGGCGAAAACGAGGGTACGGGTAGTTTTACCGGTACCGTGCGGAAGAACGATGGCACCGCGAACCTGCTGGTCGGCATGGCGCGAGTCAACGCCGAGCTTTACATGAAGCTCAACGGTTTCATCAAACTTTGCGGAAGCGGTCTTGCAAACCAATGCAAGTGCTTCGTCTGCGTCATAAAGCTTCGACTTGTCGATGAGCTTCTGACTTTCCAAATACTTCTTACCTTTTTTCATTGTTTAGCCCCTCCTGTCAGTCAGCAACGGTGACGCCCATGCTGCGAGCCGTACCGGCGATCATTCTCATAGCCGATTCAACCGAAGCTGCGTTAAGGTCGGGCATCTTCTGTTCTGCGATTTTTTGAAGCTGTTCCTTGGTGATGGAAGCAACCTTGTTCTTGTTGGGTTCACCGGAACCGCTCTCAATGCCGACAGCCTTCTTGATAAGAACGGCTGCGGGAGGAGTCTTGGTGATAAAGGTAAAGGATCTGTCGGCGTAGATTGTGATAACTACGGGGATGATGAGACCCATATCACCCTTGGTTTTTTCGTTAAATTCTTTACAGAAGCCGGCGATATTTACACCGTGCTGACCGAGAGCCGGACCTACGGGAGGAGCAGGCAATGCTTTTCCTCCGGGTATCTGCAATTTTACATAGGCAACAATTTTCTTTGCCATTTTCAACACCTCCGAATGTGGTAATGATTGTTTCGGGAAACAAGTTCCCTCCCACAGCGTTTCGGCCTCGAAACGCCATAAAAACGACGGATCGTTTTTATCGGTTCATTAAGGGTTTATATAAGTAAATCCTTAACATTTGAATGAGGACGCGGAAAAATCCGTCAGTCCTTAAGAGCCTCCACGTCTTTGGCGGCGACGTCCACGGTGGACTCTTTTCCGCCGAACATAACCGACGCTTTGATTCTTCTTTTGTCGTTGTCGATTTCCTTCACGGTGACAATGGAACCGGCAAAGGGACCGGCAATGACATATACGCTCTCGCCGATTTCGAACGGGATATCCGCCACGTGCAAATCCACGCCGAGCGCCTCAACCTCTTCCTCGGTAAGAGGAACAGGATGCGACCCCGGACCGACAAAACCGGTAACACCGGTGATGTTGCGGACAACGTGCCAACTGTCGTCGTTCATGATCATTTTGACAAGAACGTAGCTCGGGAACAATTTGTGTGTTTCGGTACGCGGGCCTTTTTGAGGCTTTTCGTTACCGTCATCGTCGTATTCGACCAAAAGCTGGTCTTCAACGTAATCGTCGTACACCTCGCCGTCGTTGACAACGGTTTCGGTGGGAATACGCGTTTCGAAGATCAAGTCCTGCAAACCGCGGTTTTCGACGATCTTTTCGATATTGGCAGCAACCTTGTTCTCATAGCCCGAGTAGGTGTGCAGCACAAACCACTCCGCTTTGCCTTCGTGTACCATAATAAACTCTCCTTGTTAACAGAAATCCGACGGTTCAGTGAGCGAGCGATTGGAGCGCGTCGAACAAAAGACCGAAGCCGGAATCCACAAGGAAAATGCACAGGCTGATAACAAGCACGGCAACGATAACCATAACGGTTTTCTTTACGGTGCCGTTAAAGGACGGCCATGAAATTTTCTTGAACTCGCTCTTGTAGTCGCGGAAGAACTTCTTGACCTTTTCGCCAAAGGATACCTTTACTTTTTCGTCTGCCATTTCAAAACCTCCCTTTGATGTGGGTAAGCGAAGGACGCTTACTTCGATTCCTTATGAAGGGTATGCTTGCGGCAGAAACGGCAGTACTTGTTCAATTCGAGACGATCGGGATCGTTCTTCTTGTTCTTGGTACTGTCATAGTTTCTTTGTTTGCATTCGCTGCAAACGAGTGTGATTTTTACTCTCATTTCTAAAGCACCTCCCGGTAAATTATAAGTGTTTTACCTCCCTCGTTTGAACGGCATTTCCCGCAACGCCGGCGAAAAATAGGCATAACAAAAAATGCCCTCAGAAGAGGTATGAACAGTATAGCATACTTTTTTGCGTTTGTCAACCGTTTTTTCGAAATTCGGTCGTTTTTCTTCAAACATCTATACAATTCTATTTATACGGTCCGTTTATACAGCCGACTTCGGTGCCGTATTGAACGCAGCGGGAGCAGCGTTTTCGGCGCAGCTTTTCGCGGCGGACATTCGATTTTTCGAGCGCGGATTTTCAAAAAGCGCTTGACGAACGACGCGTCGTCGTGTATACTAATCGATGATATCATCAAAAGTAAACCCCTTTCGGAGGAAAAACGACATGACAACACGTGCAAGATATCCCTATATTGACCTGCTTCGGGTGTTTTCGATTCTTTTGGTTATCGTCTTGCACGGTATCGGCGGCTATTATACCGACGTCGGGAATGTCGATCGCCCGCTTTGGTATCTTGTCGGATACGCAAACGAATTGTGCCGCACGGGCGTTCCTCTCTTTTTCATGATGAGCGGTTTTCTGCTTCTTCGAAAGCCGATCGAGAATATCGGTGCCTTTTACAAACATCGCTTTTTGAAGATCGCCGTCCCTTTTCTCTTGTATGATATTTTCTACTATATATTTTTGACATCGGGCAAGCACAGTGTCGGTGGTTTTATCGCCGATCTTTGCGTGAGCGGCAGTGCCTATCATTTATGGTTCATCTATTCGATTTTGGCGCTTTATCTTCTCGCACCGTTTATTTCGCGTTTACTCGCGGCTTGCGATGAAAAAGCCGTCTTTGTTTTCTTTCTGCTTGCGATTGCTCAGACGACCCTCAAGCCGTTTCTCAATCTGCTTTGCGGCGAGCGATTATGGATATACTTCACCGACGACGGAATCGTCGGCTATCTCGGCTATATGATTCTCGGCTACGCATTGGGCAAGTTCGAGCTTCCGAAGAAAGCGCGCGTCGCGATCTACCTTCTCGGCGTCTTGTCGTTTGCCGTCACACCGCTTTTTTCCGCACAGCAACTTGCAAGCGGCGAAACGCTGTTCTTTAACGGCGGATACACGCTCAATCATTACATCGAATCGGCGGCATTGTTTTTGGCGGCAAAGAAGTTTTTCACCGTCGACCGCCAATTCATCACGCGTCTTTCCGTTCTTTCGATGGACACGTATTTTATTCACGTATTCTTTCTGGAAAAGCTTCGCTTTTTCGGAGACGGTTGTACGCCCTTTTTCAAGATGGCGATACAAATCGGCGGGACAGTCGTTTTGAGTTTTCTCTATGCTTATTTGAAAGATGCGGCGGTAAAGTCGGCGACTCGTTTTCTTCGCAAGAAAGGTGCCGAATGAGCGGCACGGAATCAAAGACCGATTGAATTGATTTTTCGGAGGACAATTATGGAATTTTTATTTGCGCCCGACGGCGAACTCACGTACGCCGAGGAACCGGCGGCATTGCGGAACGTTTTTCACACGATGGCACCGCATTTTGAAACACTTCCCACCTATGAAAGTGCAAAAGAACGCTTGCCCGAACCGATTTGGGACGGACATGACGATGTTATCGCCTGCTATCGAAAAGCATGGGAGATCGCCTTTTCGAATCTGCGCAACCCAACCGATGGCAGTGGATTCGTTTCGCCTTTCATCGACACGGCGTTTAACGGCTTTTTGTTCATGTGGGATTCTGCTTTTATCGTCTTGTTCGGACGGTACGGTTCGAAAGCCTTTGATTTTCGACAAACGCTTGACAATTTTTACGCCGTGCAACACAAGGACGGTTTTATCTGCCGTGAGGTTTGCGAAAGCGAACACGGCGGGCATTTTACGCGGCATGACCCGGCGGCTACCGGTCCGAATATTTTGAGTTTTGCCGAATGGGAATATTATCGGCTCACCGCCAATCGGGAACGACTCGAAAAAGTTTTTGACCCGCTTCTTGCCTATCACCGTTGGTTACAACTCAATCACACATGGCGGGACGGCACCTATTGGTCCAGCGGTTGGGGCTGCGGCATGGACAACATTCCCCGCTTGCAAAAGGGCTACAACGTCGCTTTTTCGCACGGGCATCAAATTTGGGCGGATGCTTGCATGCAAGCGATCCTCGACGCGAAAATTTTGGTTTCGATGGCGAAAGTGTTGGGGCGCGAAGCCGAAACGATCGATCTTGTGCGGGAAATCGAAGCCCTGACCGAAAAAGTCAATCGACTCTTGTGGTCGGACGAAGATGCGTTTTATTACGACCTTTGGAAAAACGGTGAGCCGAACCGCGTCAAGCACATCGGTGCTTACTGGGCTTTGCTTGCCGACATCGTACCGTCGGAAAAGCGCGAGGCGTTTATCGCTCATTTGGAAAACGAAAGCGAATTCAACCGACCGCACCCGTTTCCGAGTCTTTCCGCCGATCATCCGTGCTACAACGAAAACGGCGATTATTGGCGCGGCGGCGTTTGGGCGCCGACAAACTATATGGTCTTTAAGGGACTGCAAAAAGTCGGCAAAGACGATTTGGCACACAAACAGGCGTTGCGGCATTTGAACGCCGTTGTCGAAACATTCCGAAATACCGGCACATTATGGGAAAATTACAGTCCCGAACAAGCAAAACAAGGAATCCCCGCCAAAGACAATTTTGTCGGTTGGACGGGACTTGTGCCCATTTCCGTTTTGTTTGAAAACGTGTTCGGTATCGATGCAAATCCCGTCGAAAAAACGATCGTGTGGGACATTCGGCTCGCCGAACGGCATGGAATTCGGCGTTATCCGTTTGGGGAGGGTGAGATCGATCTTATTTGCGAAGCGTGTGAAAGCGCGACCGACTCCCCCGTTCTTTCGGTTCGTGCTGCGACCGATACGCCTTTTCGCCTGATCGTGCGTGCAAACGGCAAAACCGAAGAATTTCACATCGCACCTTCGACAAGCTTTTCGACCGTTCGCACAAGTCTTTGAGCGCATTCACGACCATACAATCGAAAAAACGAAAACCCGCACGAATCTCGTGCGGGTAACGTACGTATTTTATGCGACCGTAAGACGATTAAAGAGCCGCCTTTGCGGTTTCAACGAGCTTTGCGAATGCTTCCTTATCGGAAACGGCGAGCTCGGCGAGCATCTTTCTGTTGAGGGTTACGCCGGCCTTTTTGAGTCCGTTCATAAATCTCGAATAGTTGATGCCGTTTACCTTTGCCTGAGCGGAAATACGAGTGATCCAGAGC